>DATFKK010000033.1 GCA_035268685.1 Candidatus Krumholzibacteriia bacterium
TGGGAGGACGCACCATCGTATCTGGGCCTGGCGGGGACACGGGAGGAGTCGGTGGCGTCGGCGCGCTCGTGGTGGCACCGGCTGGCCGAGTACCGCTCGCTCGACCGACTCTGCGCCTCGACGCAGGCGTTCGAGGACGTCGAGGTCGTGGTGAGCGACGACTACGGGATCGCCACCCAGTGGGCCACCCGGTGTCCCAGCTCGGTTCCCCGGCTCGTACTTCCCGGCGATCCGATCTTCGCCCGGGCGGAGTCGACGATTCCCGTGGGAGCGCTGGTGATCGCCGTCCGCCGTCCGCCGGAAGAACTGCTCGGCGAACAGTCGTGGGAACCGGCGGGCGAGGTCGAACATCCCATCACGGGCGAGCCGATCGTCCTGGCTCGCGTGACCGACCCCCCCTGACCCTGGAGTCCATCGTGCGTACCGCCCTCGTCGTCCTGTCCATCCTGTTCGCACCGTCGCTGGCGGCGGCCGAGGTCGCCGACGTCCACGACACCTGGAACGCGCTGGTCCAGCGCTATGTCGTCGACGAGCGCTGGGTCGACTACTCCGCCTGGCACGCCTCCGAAGAGGACCTGCAAACCCTGACCGAGGTCGTCGAGGCCTACGAGTCCGTCGACCCCTCCACACTCACGGACGACCAGAAGGTCGCCTTCTGGCTCAACGTCTACAACGCCGCGACCGTGGAGCTCGTACTCGAACACTACCCCGTGGACTCTATCAAGGACATCGGCGGACTCATCGGCTCGCCCTGGGGCATGGAGCGCGTGACCGTGGCGGGTGAGACCCTCACGCTCGACCAGATCCAGCACGACAAGCTGGACCCCGTGGCCCAGGACGCGCGGGTCCACTTCGCACTGAACTGCGCGTCGGTGGGCTGCCCGCCCCTGGCTCCGTTCGCCTTCACCGGCGACGCCATCGACGAGCAGCTCGACCGGGTGGCCCGCCGCGCGGTCACCGACCCCGAGTGGGTCGACCTCACCGGATGCACCGGGACCTACGGGGACGGGACGATCCGACTGACGAAGATCTTCGACTGGTACCGCGACGACTTCGGTGGCGACGAGGGCGTCCGCGAGTTCCTGGCCCGCTATCGTCCCGACGACGCCTTCCGCCTGCGGAACACCAGCTGTTCGCTAGACTTCTCGGGGTACGACTGGAACCTGAACGCGCCGCCCGCGTCTCGCTCCTGAGAGAGGCGAGTGGCCCGGTCCGAGCGCGGGAGTGCACAGCAGTGTGGGAATCGTTCGCGGGGTCGGCGGCCTCGGTCGGCGGATGGGTCGGCTACGGCACATGGGTCCTGCTGCTGTTCGTGTCGTGCTTCACCATTCTTCTGGGTCTGCCCGGGGGCTGGGTCGCGCTCGGCCTGGCCGTGGTCTACGACCTGTTCTTCGGCTTCCAGGCGATCGGCTGGACGTGGCTGCTGATCTTCGCCGGGCTGCTCACGCTGGGCGAAATCGTGGAGTCCTTCCTCGGCATGGTCTACGTGGCCAAGAAGGGCGCCACCCGCTACGGCATCATCGGCGGCTTCGTCGGGGGCCTCCTCGGCGCCGTGCTCGGCAGCGGAGTCGTGCCGGTGGTGGGAACGTTGCTGGGCACCTTCGTCGGGGCCTTCGCCGGAGCCGTCGCCGGGGAGTACCTGCGCGACCAGCAGCTGGAACCGTCGTTGCGCATCGGCTGGCACTCGACGGTCGGCCGGCTGCTGGCCACCACGGTGAAGTTCGCGCTGGCCGTGACGGGGAGCGTCCTGGCCCTGCGCGCGGCCGTTCCGGGCTGACCGTCGCGAGGACGACCGGGCCCGCGGGGATCAGTCCGACACTCCGCCTTCCAGCCAGAACACTTCCATGACCAGTTCGCGTTCGGCCTGCTCGTGACGGCCGAAGCGGGTCATCAGATCCACGAAGTCCTTCTTGAAGTCGTCGCAGCGAGGAAGGTCCTCGGTCAGGTCGGTGGCGAGTTCGCTCTCCAGACGGTCGAGGACCACACGGATCTCGCGGTGCTCGCGCTGGAGCATGTCGACCTTTGTCTTGTGGTGCGGTCGACGGTCGAGCACCTGCTGCATGTAGCCGCCCTCTTCCTCGAACTCGAAGTGGCGCTGCAGCGAAGCGCGGAAGTCCTCGAACACGCCGACGAAATCGCGGTGGCGTTCGGAGGAACGCTCCTCGCAGAAGGATTCGAATCGGTCCAGCAGGTCTTCCTGGAGGACACGAAGGGTCCGGTGTTCGTGGTGCATGCGCCGGCGAAGGTCATCGGTCACCGCCATCGTCTCACCTCTCTTCCGCTCTCGGGTCTCATTCCTGGCTGGATTGAACCACGGATACCGACGACCGGATATGGTGCCGATGCACCATGCCGGCCGGCTTGTGAGGTGTGGAACGGGCGAAGGGTCAGTGATCCAGGTCGTAGGCCTCGAGTTGCAACCGTCCGCGGTCGTCCCCGACCAGCAGGATCTGATCACGGAATCGCAATGCATCGGTGCACCAGAAGGGGACTTCGTCGGTCAGGATCGCCCACCGTCCGCCGTCGCGGCCGAGGAGCCAGCCGGTCGGAGCGCCGGGGACCAGGAGCAGGTCCTGGGCGGAGGCACCGACCCATCGTGGTGATCCCATGGTCCGGCCGGGCCCGTCCGGGCGGAGGATCGCACGCACCGGCGACGACGCGGACCATCCTTCCACGACACGATCGGTCGGCTCCGAACCGTCGCGCCAGATCACCGTGCCGGAATCGGCGATCGGCCCGGACATGGGGCAGCCCACGATCTTCCACAGCGCCGGCCCGATCCGGACCGGCGGCGTCCAGTCGCCGGTCGACCGGCGCTCGATCCGATGGACGTCGCGGAACCCCCGTGCGTCGATCGCGCGGAACACGACCCTCAGGCCGAAACGATCGGCATCCACGTACGGGCGGCAACAGCCGCATACACTCGCGAAGGCATTCCCGGTGAGGTCGGTCTCTGTGGTCGCGCCCTCCGACGTGACCGCGGCGTGGAACACGTGGGCCGGCTCCTCGAGATCCTCGGGCGCATCGCGGGCATCGAGCCACACGACGTGCAGAACGCCATCGTCGTCGAAGGTCGCATGGACGAAGGCGTGGGCGGCATGGCCCGGACCCCCGTCGACCCGCACCGGAGCGCCGAAGGTCCGGCCGCCGTCCGCGCTCCGGGTCGCCCACAGTCGGCCGTCCCGGTCGAACCAGGACACCGCCACCCGGCGATCGCCGTCGGTCGCCGCGGCGGGGCGTGCCTCGTCGATCCCCAGGATCCGCACCGAGCCCGGCTCCCGGTTCAACCTCCGGGCCGCCCCCATCGCCCCGTCGTCCTCGCGACGGGCGCACAGCAGGTCGTGGCCGCCGGCGACCGGGCGGGCCCACACGAATACCGCCGTATCTCCTTGCAGCGCTTCGATCTGAGGTTGTTCGTAGCCGACCCTGGGCGCCGGAATCCGACGCTCCTGACCCGCCGACGGCGAGACACTCCAGATCATAATGAATCCGAACAACATCGTGTTGCGAAGGAACGACGAGAAGGTCATGGATGCTTCCTCGGGCGGAGTGGCCGCTTCGGGGACCGTGACTAGACTACCCGACCGACATTCCCACGGTGCAATCCCCAAGCCCACGAAGGGACGTGAGACCATGGCTGCCGACAACGATCGCGCCACGGCCGATGCACTCTCCAAGCTCCTCGCCGACAGCTACACGGTGTACCTGAAGACCCACAACTTCCACTGGAACGTGACGGGTCCGATGTTCACCACGCTGCACAACACGTTCGAGGACCAGTACACCGAGCTCGCCGCGGCCGTGGACGAGATCGCCGAGCGCATCCGCGCGCTGGGCTACCCGGCCCCCGGCTCGTACAAGCAGTTCTCCGAGCTGGCCACCGTGAAGGATGCCGAGGGAATCCCCAAGGCCCAGGACATGATCCGTGAGCTGTCCGACGACCTCGACACGATCGTCGCCAGTTCCAAGGCCGTCCACGCCGCCGCCGAGGCGGCCGGAGACCAGGCCAGCGGGGACCTGGCCGTGCGGCGCATGGAGGTCTCGGAGAAGAACGCCTGGATGCTACGCAGCCACCTCGAGTAGGTGGGCGCGACATCCGGCCCCGGACGGTTCGCCGTCGGACGCCCCGGTCGACCACGGCCGGGCGTTCCCCTTCGCGGTGTCGCGACCGTCAGAGGTAGCGATGCACCCAGTCGGCCAGGATGTTCGACACGAACTCCGAGTCCGCCGGGTCGGTCAGGAGATGGTCGGCACCGTCGAGGCTCACGAAACTCTTCGGGTGCTTGGCGGCCTTGTAGATGTGTGCCGCGTTCTCGATCCCGACGGTCGCGTCGAGCGGACTGTGGAAGATCATCAGGGCGCGCTTCAGATCGGCCAGGGAACGGTCGAGCCGGTGCCGCTCGATGTCCTCGAGGAACTCCCGACGGATCCGGAAGGTGCGACCCGCCAATTGGACCTCGGCGGACCCTTCGCGCTCGATCTGCTCACGCAGCACGCCGAAGTGCTCGGCCACGTGCGCAGGGTCGCTGGGCGCACCGACGGTTGCCACCGCCCGCACCGAATCGATACGCGGTGCCACCGCGAGCACCGCGGCCCCACCCAGGCTGTGCCCGATCAGCAGCGACGGGGCCTGCTCGTGCTCGGCGAGCCAGTCGGCGGCGACGACCACGTCCTCGCAGTTGCTCGTGAAATCGGTGTGGGCGAACTCGCCCTCGCTGTGACCGAGCCCGGTGAAGTCGAAGCGGAGCACGGCGTATCCCTGCTCGGCCAGACCACGGCTGATGCGGCTGGCCGCGTGGATGTCCTTGCTGCAGGTGAAGCAGTGGGCGAAGAGTGCGGTGGCCCGCAGTTCGCCGTCGGGACGATCGAGGCGGCCGGCCAACTGGGCGCCCTGTGAACCGGGAAAATCGACGCGATCGGAAGGCATGGCATCACCGTTTCGACGGGAGGAACGACGGCAGGCGCGACGCCATCATACGGGGCGGACCCCGGGTCGTGACAAGACGCGAACGTGGTCAGAGACCGGGCCCCCGCGACTCCACCGGCTCGTCGTCGCGGACCATGTGACTCGGCGTCGGCGACACGCTGTCGTCGCCGCTGGAAGACAGCGGGATCTCGATCGTGAAGGTACTGCCGCGACCGACCTCGCTGTCGAGACCGATCGAACCGCCCAGACGTCGCACCACGTGCTTCACGATGGCCAGACCGAGGCCGGTGCCTCCGAGCTCACGGCTGCGGGCCTTGTCCACGCGGTAGAAGCGTTCGAAGATCCGCTCGTGGTGGGCGGGATCGATCCCCACACCGGTGTCCTCGATCTCGAGCCGCGCCTCGTCGTCGTCGTGGGACAGGCGCAGCGTGACGTGACCGTCGGCCGCTGTGTAGCGGATCGCGTTGCTGAGAAGGTTGTCGACGATCTGTCGGACCGACTCGGCGTCGGCAGCGACCCGGACGTCCTCGTCGACCAGGTCGAGGTGCAGGTGCAGGCCCTTCTGTTCGGCGGCCGGCCGCTGGGTCTCGACGCAGTCCAGCACCGCACGCCGCAGCTCGACCACACTCTCGGCGCCCGCGTCCAGCTCGCGCTCGAGCCGCGACAGACTGAGCAGATCGACCACCAGACTGTTCAGCCGATCGGCCTGCCGCTGCACCCGCGCCAGGAAGCGCCGCCGGATGGGCTCGGGCATCTCCTCGTCCTCGAGGATCGATTCCACCAGCCCCTTGATCGCCGCCAGCGGGGTCTTGAGCTCGTGGCTGACGTTGCTGACGAAGTCGCTGCGCACCTCTTCGAGCCGGCGGATCTCGGTGACGTCGTGCAACACGATCACCACGCCGATGATCTCGCCGTCGCGGTCGCGCAGGCCGGAACTCTGCAGCTCCAGGGTCACCGACGACATTCCCGTCTGCAGGTGGATCTCGCCCTGCTTTCCGTCGACGCCGTCGAAGGTCGACCGCACGGCCCGCTGCAGTTCCGGGATCTGCACCACCTCGGTCAGTCGCCGACCGATGGCGTCGGGAGGATCGATCCGGAACATGCGCCCGGCGGCTGCGTTGAGATGCACCACTTCCTCGCTCCGATCCACCGCGATCACGCCCTCGGTCATGGCCGAGAGGATCGCCAGGATCTTGTTGCGGTCGGCGGTGATGGTGTCGTTGTGCTCACGGATACGCGTCCGCATCGCCTCGAAGGCGCGGGCGAGCGTTCCGAATTCGTCGCGGGAGTGGACCTCGATCGAACGGTCCAGCTCGCCGCGGCTGATCGCACGGATGCTCGAGATGATCTCGCGCAGTGGGCGCGTGAAGCGCCGGGCGAGAACCCAGCCCAGCAGCAGCGCCAGGAGCGAAGCCGCGACCGCCGAGAGCACCGTGCTGTCCCGAATGGTCGCCAGACGACGGTCGACGGTGTCGAGCGGCAGGGCGCTCCGGCAGAAGCCCACCAGCTGGTCGCCGCGCGCGGGATCTCGGACCGCCACGGCGACATACATCATCTCGACGTCGAGCGTGTCGCTGCGACGGGTCGACTGTCCCACACCCCGACGCCTCGCCTCGATCACCTCGGGACGGTCGGCGTGGTTCTCCATGACCGTGGGATCCTCGTGCGAATCGGCGACGACGCGACCGTCGGCGAGCATGACCGTCAGGCGCGTCTCGTTCGGCGCGGTGAGGTCGCGCAGGCGATCGGCGATGGTCTGCAGATCCACGGCCTCGCCCGCGGCGGAACTGGCCAACGCCGGTCGCGTCCATTCGCGCAACACGGTCACGGCGGTCTTCAGGGACCGCTGCATCTCCTCGAGCGTCGACTCCTGGATCCGGCTGCCGACGAGACCGCCGGTGACGGTGATCGTGAGCAGGATGAGGGCGACGTATCCGAGGTAGAGCCGGCGCAGGAAGCTGGCTCGGAGCATCAAGCGTCCTCGATGTCGCGGAAGCGGTATCCCACCCCACGAACGGTGGAGATGTAGTCGGCGTCGTCACCCAGCTTCTTGCGGATGGCGCGCACGTGCACGTCGATGTTCCGCTCGAGGATGTAGGCGTCCTCGCCGATGGCTTCCTTCACCAGGCGCTGCCGCGAGAAGACCTTGCCGGGGTGCGAAGCCAGGAAGTGCAGCAGACGGAACTCGGTGGCCGTCAGGTCCACCAGCTCTCCGCTCCGGACGACCTCGTGCCGGCTGGGGTCGATGGTCAGCTCGCCGAACACGACACGGTGCGGTCCTTCGTCCTCCACCCTCACGTTCGCCCGACGCAACACGGCCCGAACCCGGGCCACGAGCTCCCGCGGACCGAAGGGCTTGGTCAGGTAGTCGTCGGCCCCGACCTCCAGGCCGAGCACCACGTCGCTCTCCTCGCCCTTGGCGGTGACCATGATCACCGGAATCCCCCGCGTGGCCGACTCGTACTTGAGGCGTCGGCACACCTCGAGGCCGTCCATTCCAGGTAGCATGAGGTCGAGCAGAACGAGATCGGGGTTCTCCTTGCGGACCAGGTTGAGCCCGTCCTCGCCGTTCTCCACGCCAGCGACCTCGTAGCCCTCGCGCCGCAGATTGTACTGGATGACCTCGAGGATGTCGGGTTCGTCCTCGATGGCGATGATCCGTTCACGGCTCATGGCACTGTCTCGTGGGTGTGAGGAATGCGACGGCGTCGGGTCCCGGCTCGTGCGAGCCGCGGTGCCGCTTCGGGGCACACCTGCCCGAAAAACTACACCAGACCGTGGGTTCCGCCGTCAAGATGGGGTGAAGGCGGGGTCAAGGGAGCCGGCACGGGATCACTCGGTCCCCGGAGAGGGCTCCGCGGCGGTGAGCGACCGCGCCCATCGCGCGCCCCGGCGCACGCTCCGCCCCACCCATTCCCGCAGCCGCCGGATCTGCCATCCGGTCCACACGAACCCGAAATAGAGCGGCGGCAGCGCGAGCAGGAGCAGGATCGTGCTCGAGACCAGCCCGCCGACCGAACTCAACGCCAGGTTCTCCCAGATGTCCTGGTTGCGGTCGTCCATCCACGACAGCTCGAAGGGCAGCTCGACACCGAACACCGTCCACGGGATCTCCTGGTAGCTGACCAGCAGCGGAATCAGGCCGACGATCGTGGTTCCGCTCGTGAGCAGGATCGAGCGCAGTCGGATCATCGTGGCCCGGGCGACGGCCCTCCGGAGCAGGGGACCGCGTTCCTCGGCGGACAGCAGGAACAGATCGCTCCCCCCGAGCTGCTTGCGCGTTCCGGGCAGGATGCCCGCGTCGGCCTCCGGGTCGCCGCCGAGCTTGGCGCGCAGCACCAGCGCCGCCTCGTGCCGGAACCGGCTCACGAGCAGGATCGCGTTGTTCACCACGATTCCGAAGAGCAGGATCAACCCGATCTGCGCCGACGAGTCGAAGGGCACCGTGCTCCAGGCGAAGATCAGGACCACGCCGATCCCGGCCATCGGTAGCGATGCGAGCACGAGGGTGGGCAGGGCGATACTCTCGAACAAGGCCGCCAGGACCATGAAGATGAACACGGCGGCCAGCACGATCGCCAGCTGCAGCTCCTCTTCCTCTTCTTCGGTGAAGAACTCACGGTTCGCCTCTTCGGCCGTGTAGCCGTAGGGCAGGCTCATGCTGTCGAGGATCGACTGGATGTAGGCACGTCGCATGCGGTCGGTGCCGATGTACTCCCAGTTCACGAACATCGAGTAGCGCTGGTTCTCGCGCGTGATCTCGTCGCTGAGGGGGACCGTCTCGAGTTCCACCAGATCACCGAGCCGAACCTGCTCGCCACTGGGCGTCTCGAGCACGTAGGCCGACACCTCGCTGAACTCGATCTCGTCGGCGCCCTCGTACGACAGCTGCATGCGTTCCTGTTCGCCGTCGACGATCATGCGCCAGGGGGTGTCGACCCCGAGCAGCCGCCGCACCTGCTGGACCACCTGCAACACGCTCAGCCCGTACTCGCCGAGCACGTCGCGTTTCAGACGGACCACCGTCTCCTCGTTGCTGGACCGCCCGAAGCGGGCGCTGCTGGTGATCCGCGCATTGCGCGCGCGTCGACTGCGCGAGGCCTTCTCCAGTGTTTCGCCAGCGATCTCGCGGAGAACCTTGCTGTTGTAGCCCGTGATCTTGATCAGGGAGTTCAGCGCCGATCCGCCGAAGCTCCCCTTGAAGTAGGGCTGGTCGGAGAAACCCCGGATGAACACGAAGGCACCGCCCGTGAGATCGGCGACCTCCACCAGGAGGTTCCGGTACAACAACGGCAGCGGCGAACGGATCTGTTCGTCGGTGAACTCGATGTTGACCGAACCCTGGTTGCCGAACACGTTCGTGCGCATGCGCACGCCGTCCTCGAGCGGCAACAAGGCCCGTTCGAATTTGAGGATGGTCTCGCTGGTGACCTGGACGTCCGTCCCGTCGGGCATGCGGACGAACACGAACAGGGTCTCCTCGCTGCCGAAGCCGAAGAAGCCACCCTTGATGACGTCCTCGTCGTAGACCTTCCACCCGTACCAGCCGAGGGCCACGAGCCCCACGATCATCAGCGGCCATATGAACTGGTTGAACGCCAGGATCCGCCGCGGCCAGCTCAGCTTCTCCGAGAGGTCCGGGAGGACGTGCACGATCCGCTGCAGCTGTCCGTCGTCGGACAGTTCGTTGGGCCCGTCGGGGCTGCGCCGGGCCAGCCGCGAGGCCCATGCCTGCTTCAACACCACCGGGATCCAGCCGAAGGCCACGAAGATCGACGCGAGCATGGCCAACGCCACGCTCACGGCCAGGGGCACGTAGTACAGCGCCAGACGACCGCTGAGGAAGATGAAGCTCAGGAAGGCCACGATCGTGGTCAGCGTCGTGGTGAGGATGGGAAAGACGACCTCGGTCGTGCCCTCGACCACGGTCTCGAACACCACCCGCAGCTTCGCCCGCCGCGACAGTCCTGCCTGGTTCGCCCGGTCGAGCGACTCGATCCGGCGGTGGATCGAATCGAGCACGAGAATGCTGTTGTCCAGCAAGAGCCCGAAGCAGATCGTCAGCCCACTGATGGTGATGAAGTTCACCGAAAGCTGCAGGAAGTAGAACAGGCTCAGACAGATCACGAGCGCGAAGAGGACCGAACCGATCACGATCGCCGTCAACACCACCTGCCGCAGCGAGATCGCCAGCAACAGGAACAACACCAGCAGGATGATGCCCGAGCGTACGAGCAACTCGGTGAGCTTGTCCTCGAGTTCCTGGCCCTGATCGGTCTCGACGCGGAGTGTGGCGTCGAAGGGAACGCTGGCCTCGAGATCCGGCAGGGCGTCGCGCAGATCGCGGCTCACCGCGATCGAGTTGCCACCGCTACGCTTCTCGACCCGGACCTGGACCACGCTCTTGGCGTTGCTGCGCGCGAAGTTCGTCGGGTCCTCGTGCCCGGCGACCACGTCACCCAGCATGTCCACGGTGAAGTTCACGTCGCCGCGACGGGCGACGATGGCGTTGCGCAGATCCTCGACGGACACCCGGTCGCGTAACGAGACCAGCTTCTCGGCGCCACCCTCGAACACGGCACCGGCCGAGGCGAGAAGGTCGAGGTCGTTGATCGATCCGAACACCTCGTCGCTCGTGATCCCGTAGAAGCGGAGCTTCTGGCGATCGAGCAGGATCTTCACCAGCGGAAGCGCTCCGCCCACGACGCGGGCGTCGGCCACGCCCTCGATCCCGAGCACCTGTGGAACGATCCACTGCTCGCTACGCTCGCGCAGTTCGTTCGGTCCGAGGTCGCTCTCGATACTGAAGATGAAGAAGCCCTCGGTCTCGAACTCCTCGGGCACGAAGGCAGTGATCTGCGGTTGTGTCGCGCCCAGCGGCAGGTTGCGGCGCACCGAGCCGAGCGCCTCGTTCAGTTCCAGCCGCGCGAAGTCGATCACCGCATCGCGGGTGAGTTCGATCTCCACGCGGCTTCGCCCGGCGCTGCTCGTCGACACCACGTTCTCGACGTCCTCGACACTGCGTGCCGCCTCCTCGATCGGAAGGGTGATGGACTGCTGGACGGCCTGCGGGGACGCACCGTTCCACACCGTGGTCACGGTGAGCGTGGGAAGATCGACCTCGGGCAACGCCTCGACCTCGATCCGCGGCAGGGCGTACAGAGCGAGCACCACGAAGGCTCCGAAGATCATCCAGGTGGTGACGGGGTGGTTCACGAAGAAGCGCGTCATCGACGATCCCCTTCGTGGGTCAGGCCCGCTGGGGGCTGCGTTGCGGTGCCACGGCTCGGTGCGTCGGGTTCGGGACCGGACGCCGGCCGGACCCGGATCCGGTGCGCGATACGGTAGAGCAACGGCGTGTACACCAGCGTGAGCAGCGTGGTCAGGGCGAGACCGCCGATGATGGTGATGGCCAACGGACGTTGCAGCTGTTCGCCACTGCCCAGACCGATCGCCATGGGCAGCATCGCCAGGATCGTGGTCACGCTGGTCATGAGGATGGGGCGGAAGCGCAGCCGACTCGCGGTGAGAATCGCCTCGAAGTCGGGCGTGCCCTCGGTCCGCAGCCGACGGATGGTATCGACCTTCACGATCGCGTCGTTGACCGCGATCCCCAGCAGGGCGAGAACCCCGATCAGCGACAGGATGTTCAGCGAGCCGTGCGTCAGCGAGATCGCGATGGCCGAACCGGCCAGGCCGATCGGGATCACCGCCGCGATCAGCAGGGGATCGACGAAGCTCTCGAACTGTGCGGCCAGGATCATGTAGACGAGGACGACGGCCAGGGCCATGGCCAGGGCCAGATCCCGGAAACTGCGCTGCATCTCGCGCCGCTCGCCGGTCTCGATCACGCGGATGTTCGGAGGAAGCTGCAGGCCCGCGATGGCGGCCTGCGCACTCTCCCACGCTTCGTCCAGACCGCCGGTGCTGACGTCGCCCGAGATCGTCACCATGCGGCGTTGGTCGTTGCGCACGAGTTCGCGGACCGGCCGCTCCTCCTGCAGGGCGACGAAGCTGCGCAGGGGAACCTTCTGCCCGCCGGGCAACGTGATGGGGGCACCCAGGGCCAGGTCCAGGTCGCGTCGCTCGTCGCGCTCGAAACGCACGGCGATGTCGATGCGCTGTTCGATCTCGTTGAAGGTCGTCGCCTCCACACCCACGATGCGGGCGCGCAGCTCGTCGGCCACGCGGTTCGGGTCCAGTCCGCTGCGCAGGACTTCGTCGCGGTCGATGCCGACCACCACGTTCGGCGTTCCCAGCACACGGTCGATCTGCAGGTCCGTCAGCTCGGGCACGGTGCGCAGTTCGCGCTCGATCCGCTCGGCGGCGCGCAGCGCGATCAACGGATCCTCGGCGATCACTCCCATGCGGAAGGCCGTCCCGCCCGCCGAGAGCAACTCGCCCAGGCCGATGCCCTCGTCGCGGAAGACCCACGTCGTCCCGGACAGCGTCTGCTCCAGACGCGCGGAGATCTCTTCCTGCAGACGCTGCCCTTCGGCCCGGGCATCGCGTTCCTGCTGCAGGATCACCCGGACACGGGCCGTGTGCGGGGCCGTGTAGTCCTGCAGGGCGGCCAGGGTGCGTTCGGTCGTTCCCACCTGCGAGAACACGTGCCGCACGGCCGGGTCGGCCTCGACCCAGGAGGCCAGCTCGGCCACCGTGGCCGTCGTCTCCTCGAGCGGAGTGCCCGCCGGAAGCTCGAGGTCGACCCGCATGTCCCCCTGTGAACGCTCGGGCAGGAAACTCCGGTCGAGTTCGGTCACCAGCCAGGCGGCAGCGGCCAGTCCCACGAACAACGCGACGAGCATCGTCGCGGGTCGTGCCAGCGCCCGCACGAGGACACCGTGGTAGGAACGATACAGAGCGTCGAAACCCGCACCCAGGGCCCGGAACACACCGCGCCGCACACCCGAGCGGATGGTCAGGATGCGCGCGGCCAGGACCGGCTGCAGGAGCAGGGCGGCGAACACCGAGACCGCCAACGAAAGGGTCACGGTCAGCGCCTGGTCGCGGAAGAAGGCCCCGGCGATCCCCGGTACGTAGACCACCGGGAAGAACACGGCGATCGTCGTGAGCGTGGCCGCCACGACCGGACGCGCCATCTCGCTCGCACCGCGCGCGGCGGCGTCGGCGACCATCCGCCTGTCGGCCGAGGGAGCCGCGGGACCGTCCGAACTCGGGGCGGAGCCACCGGCCTGCGCTCTCTTCTCGGCGATGTAGCGATTGATGTTCTCGATCACCACGATCGCGTTGTCCACGAGCATGCCCGCGGCCAGCGACAGACCACCCAGGCTCATGAGGTTCAGTTTGACGTCGCCGAAGTACAGCAGGCCCAGTGTGATCACGAGGCTCACGGGAATGCTGAAGACGCCCACCACGATCGGACTGCGCCAGTCGCTGAGGAACAGGAACAGCACGAGGATCGCGAGCAGGGCACCGAGCAGCAACGACTGCTGCAGGCCGGCGAAGGAGGCCCGGACGTAATCGGCGTCGCGGTAGACGAAATCGAAGTCCAGACCCGCGATGTCGCCGCGCACCACCTCGAGGGCGCGGTCGACCTCCTCGCTCACCGAGATCGTGTTCGCGTCGGGTTCCTTGTAGATCAGCAGCGACACGACCGCCGCTCCGCCCAGCAGGGTGGCGCCCTCGGGCTCCTTGATCGTGTCGAGCACGTCGGCCACGTCGCCGATCCGGATCGGCGAACGACCGGGGCGGACCACGTCGGTCTGACGGATCTGTTCGAGGGTCTCGAACTCGCCGTCGATCCGCAGGCTCAGGAACAGTGGACCCTGCCGGACCTTGCCGCCGGGGAAGTTCACGTTGCTGCGCTGCAGGGCAGCGGCGATGTCGGCCAGCTCGATGCCGTAGATCGCCAACTTCCGCGGGTCGGGGCGCACCAGGATCTCGCGGTCGACCCCGCCGACGAGCTCGGCCTGACTCACCCCGTCGACCTGCTCGAGCGCGGGCTTCACCACCTCGCGCGCGAACTCGGTCATGTCCTTCATGTCGCCCGCGCCGCGGAGCACGAGAATGCTGATGGGGCGCGAGGTCGGGTCCCAGCGCAGGATCACCGGCCGCTCGGCGTTCTCGGGGAAGTCGTCACGGAAAGCGACGCGATCGATGGCCTCGCGTAGGTTCAGGTTCGCGAAGTCCATCTGCGAACCCCATTCGTACTCGACGGTGATCGTCGACACGCCCTCCCGCGTGCGGCTCACGACGCCGCGCACGCCCGCGAGCGCGGTGATCACCTCCTCGAGTGGGCGGGTCACCAGACGCTCGAGGTCCTGGGCCGGGATGTCCTCGTAGGTCGTGATGACGGTCAGGCGCGGATAGGTGATCGACGGCAGCAGATCCACCGGTAAGCGACCGGCGCTGAGCACGCCGATCAGCACGAGCGCGGCGAAGAGCATCGACACCGCAATGGGACGTTGGATGGCGAGTCGGAGCATCAGGATTCCGTCCGGGCGGTGCTCAGCGAGAGGAGCCGGCGGTCTCGGCCATGAGCGTCGCCCACGGATCCTCGAGCTCGACCGTTCCGCGCACGCGGATCTTCGCGTCGTGGGTCAGCGTGAGGTGGTTGTCCACGACCACCAGGGTCCCCGGCTCGATCGCCCCGCCCTGCAGGACGCGCGCGATCTCCACCGCGTGATCGTTGCGGCGACCGATCTCCACGTACACCCACTTGGCCCGGTCGTCCTCGACCCGGAACACCAGTGGCCGGCCGTCGCGGGTGAGGATCGCTTCGCTGGGAACCACCAGGGTGTTCGGATGGATCGTCCCGGCGATCGAGGCCCGGACGAACATGCCCGGCTTGATCCGCCCGTCCTCGCTGCGCAGGCGCATCAGGACCGAACACGTGCGGCTCTCGGGATCGATCTCGGGGCTGATGACGTCGACCTCCGCCGGCACGGTCTCGTCGAGGGCAGGAATGGTCACCAGCACCGGCCGCCCCTCGTCCAGTCCCTTGAGATCGGCCTCCAACACCCCCACCTCGGCCTCGAGCTCCACGTCGTCGATCACGCGGCAGAGGGTCTGCCCCACCTGCACGCGCTCGCCCTGGGCCAGTTCGAGACCGCGGACCACGCCGTCGAAGGGAGCGCGCAGGACCGTGCGCTCGAGGTTCAGCTCCGCGCGCTGCTCGGCGGCCCGCGCGCTGGCCAGGCCGCTGCGGACCTCGAGCAGCTCCCGGCGGAAGGCGCCCCGTCGGACGGCGTCGACGCCGAGTTCGATCTCGCGCGTGCGGCGCTCCTGCTGGGTGATCTTCCCCTGGCGCTGCAGACGGTCGAGTTCGGCGAGCTGCTCGTCGAGTTCACCGCGCGCCTCGGGGGTGCTCCCGATGCCCTGCTCCTCGACGGCGATCTGCCCGAGGGCCTGCAGACGATTCGAGCGGGCCTCCTCGAGCGCGACCTGGTACTCGCGATCGTCGAGCGTGGCCAGGCGCTGCCCGCGGCGCACCCGCTGCCCCTCCTCGACGAGGACGCGGGTGATCCGGCCCGCGAGCTCGAACTTGATCTCGGCGGCGTGACGGGCGCGTACGGCCCCTTCGGCCACCACCGGCACCACGAGGTCGACACTCTCGGCCGGGCTGGCCGTCACCGTGACCGCTCGCTCGCGACGGCGGGGAGATTCCTCCTCGTCCTCGGTGGCAGTCGCCGTCGAGTCGGCCTCGGTTGTGGTTCGCCCGTCGGTTCCGGGATCGCCGCCGCCGCAGCCGACCAGGGATCCGGTGGTCAGCAGGAAGGCCAGGATCGCGAGCAGCGACGCGCGTGGTGTCGGGGCAGGGCGCATGGACGGCACTCCGGGTGGGCGCGAGGACGAGGGGGCGAAACGCGTCCGGCACGTTCGCCCCTTCGTCGGAATCGGGACTTCGGATCCGCTCCGCTCAGCGGGAATCGGCCGGACGATCGGGGATCCCGGCGGCGCGGTCGAGGTCCGAGGAACGATAGCAGATGATCGCCATCGGTTCGGCGTCCTCTTCGCCCTCGTCCATGGCCGCCCCGGCGCCACCGCCCTGCGCCGCCATGGCCGAGCTGATGAACTCGGTCACCACGAAGATCCGGTCGCCGACGAACATGATCCGGTCGTCCATGTTGTCGCACTGGCCGTTCAGCGTGGCACGGCGCACGAAGCGGCCGCGGGGATCGTAGACGTCGAAGGTGCCCAGCGACACGTCCCCGGCCTCCATCGACCCGCGCGAGGTCATCACCCACAGGCTGCCGTCGGGGCGGGTGTGGAGACCCTCGCGGTCGATCGCCGGATGGACGTCGTTCACCTCGAACTTCGTGTTCGGCGGGACCTGCCCCTGCGGCGTGAAGCCGCGATAGATCTCGAGCAACTCGTCGATTTCTTCCTGCGTGCGCTCGTGGACCGCGTACTCGCGCGTGATCACGCGCTGGAGCGTGCCATCGGGGTTCCAGGCCAGGATCCGGTAATCGGTGAGGTCGTCCGGCGCGTAGATCATGCCGTCGGCGGAGACGGCCACGCGCTGGCTGAAGTTGTCGAAGCTCGTCTCGCTCACCACGGGGTTCTTGAAGTCCATGCCCCCCACGTGGTTGTGGAGACGTTCGACCTCCGCCCCGCTCGTGGGGTCGAAGATCGACAGCCAGGTGGTGGCCACGAACTCCTGCGACTCCTGGTCGAACTCGCGGAACGAGTAGGTCACGGCCAGGTTCTCACCGGCCTCGTGGATCGCCTGCACCATCATGAATCCCGCGCCCTCGGGCGTCTCCAGCTCGAAGTCGGCGCCGGGCGTGCCGTCGGGCTTCAGCGTGACGATGCGCGCCGGGAAGGCCTGCACCACCGCCAGATCACCACTCGGCAGCCAGAACAGGTTGGTTCCGCCGCGGAACTCTCCGGGACCTTCGCCCTCGCGGCCGATGGTGTTCAGGTAGTTCCCCTGCGCGTCGTAGATCTTCACTTCGTGCAGCTGCGCGTCGAGCACGTACAGGTTGCCCTGCTCGCCGACGGCGATGTCGGTGATGATGCCGAAGAACTCGTCGTCGCCCCCGTCCCATCCGCCCAGGCGGAAGACCTCTTCCATTTCGATGGTCATGGCGGGGTCGATGGCCTCGGCCGGATTGTGGACCTGGACGACGCCGTCGACGGTTTCCTGTCGGCCCTTCCAGTCGGCGGCGGTGGACAGGGTCGGGACCAGGCAGAAGACGGCGAGCGCCAGGCCGGACAGCAGGATCGGGCGCGAGAGAGCATTCATGGGAGCGGACTCCTGTGTGGGCGGAAACGCCGCGGGAGCGTGCCGCGGCGGGGACGGGTCCGGAATCCCCTCCGGGCCCGGGTGCAGTCTACGACCTCGGCCCTGCGTCGGTTGCACGCGTTTCAGATGCGGTACCGGGCGATCGCGAGAGGGTCGGCTTCCTCGTCGTCCTCTTCCTGCTCCACCGCATCGCCCATGATCATCATCCCCCCGCCACGAGCGCCCACGAGGTCCTCGAACACGACCAGTGCATCGCCCTGCAGCGTCATACGGTCGGTCGCACGATCGTAGGGCGCCCGCAGCTCGACCTGGCGCACGAAACGGCCCTGGCGGTCGAAGACGTCGAAGACCCCCACGACCTCGGGGTCCTCGATCGCCAGGCCCTCGCCCGGCAACACCCAGAGCTCGCCGTCCGGCCGCGCGAACACGTCGACGATCGCCGGTTCGAGGGTGTCGACGGTGTCCGGGTCGAAGGACCCGCCGGTGCGCTCGGCCATGGCCCGCCGCTGGGCCATGTCGCGCTCGACGTCCTCTTCCTGCCGGGGCACCCGCTCGAAGGCACGGCGGATGGTCCGGACGTGCTCGCCCCGGGCGTCGCGCACCTCGATCGCGTAGTCGTCGGGGTCGCGCACGGCGTAGAGGGTTCCGTCGGCAGCGAGCGCCCAGTCACCGACGAAGTCGGGACTGCCGATGGTGATGACCACGTCGCCCCCGCTGCCCAGGCGGTCGCGCTCTTCGGAGTGGATCAGGTAGTCGACGACGAACTCCCCGGTGGCCGGATCGACGGCCCGCAGCGCGTTCTCGCTGACCTGGGTCGTCTCGCGGATGGTCGTCGACGCGGTCTGCACCACCACCCGATCGCCGGCAGCGGTGGCCGCGATCGCGAAGTGGAAGCCCTCGTTGCCCACGAGGCTCACGTCTCCGGCCGGCGTGCCGGCGGCGTCGTAGGTGATCAGCTTCGGCGGGCGCATGTTCAGCACACCCACACGGCCACCCGGGAGCATCATGATGCCCCGCCCCTGGTCCATCTCGCCCGGGCCCTCGCCCGCCCGCCCGAAGGTGGCGACCACCCGACCGTCGGGGTCGATGGCGGTGATCTCGGACAGTTGCTCGTCGAGCAGATAGGTGGTGCCGTCGCCGGCCACGGCGGCGGAGCCGACGATTCCGAACAGGAAGTCCTCGTCGTAGCCGCCCACCCGCCAGAGTTCGGTGGCGTCGCGCGCGGTGCGGCCGGCGGGGGGCGTCGAGGGGTTGTCGACGACAGGCGGCTGGGCGTGGGCGACGGTCGCGATCAGGGCGACGGCCGCCAGGGCGGAGCGCAGTTCCACGGGATCGGATCCTCCGGGGCACGAGGAAGCGGCGGGGCCGCTAATTTTCTGGCACGTGGTGTACACGCAGATCCTGCGCCCGATGTTCCAGGAAATCCCTGGGCGGCACCACCCTCACCCGCGGCTGCGCACCTCGACCACGGTCAGGCCGTCGAGCTTGCCCACCCGGCCGTAGTTCTCGCGGTCGACGCGCAGGGTGACGATGGCCGCGCCGTTCTCGTAGACCACGTCCTGGACGTCGCTGATCTCGTACAACCGTGACAGCGTCCGACCGTTGCTGCTCGGCACGCGCACGATCATGTGGCGCTCCTCGCGGCGCAACCGCGCGGTCATCTCCTCGAGCAGGTCGTCGAGGCCGTCGCCACTGCGCGCGCTCGTGAACACCGCGTGCGGGTAGAGGCGGGCCAGGTGGTCGCGCACCGGGGTGTCGATGGTGTCGGCCTTGTTGAACACCAGCCAGCGCTCCTGCTCCTCGTCGAGGTCGAGGGAGTCGAGCACCTCGTCCACGGCCTCGATCCGGCCCTCGAGATCGTCGTCACCGGCGTCGACCACGTGCAGCAGCAGGTTCGCCTCGGCCACCTCGCTGAGCGTGGACTTGAAGCTGTCGACGAGATGGTGCGGCAGGTTGCGCACGAAGCCGACGGTGTCGGTGAGCAGGAAGGCGTGCTGGTCGGGTGTCTCGACACGACGCGTGGTGGCGTCGAGCGTGGCGAAGAGTTCGTCGCGCACGTAGACCCCGGCCTCGGTCAGCCGGTTCATCAGCGAACTCTTGCCGGCGTTCGTGTAGCCGGCCAGGGCCACGCGGAAGGCGCTGCCTCGCTTCTTGTGCTGCGTGCGCATCTGCTGCTCGATGCGCCGCAGGTCGCGCTTCATCTGCGTGATGCGATTGCGGATGATGCGGCGGTCGGTCTCGATCTGGGTCTCGCCCGGGCCGCGCGTGCCGATACCACCGGCCTGCCGCTCGAGATGCTTCCACATCTTCGCCAGGCGCGGCAGCAGGTACTCGTACTGGGCCAGGCTCACCTGCAGGCGCGACTGCCGAGTGCGGGCGTGGCGGGCGAAGATGTCGAGGATCAGCTCGGTGCGGTCGATGGTCTTCACGCCGAGGTGCTTCTCGAGGTTGCGTCCCTGGGCCGGGGTGAGGTCGTTGTCCACCACCACCAGGTTCGCCTCGAGGGTCTCGACCATGTCCTTCAGCTGGTCGGCCTTGCCCTTGCCGATCAGACTGCGCGCGTCGGCGGCGTTGCGCCGTTGCTCCATGCGGCCGACGACGTCGGCGCCGGCCGTCTCGGCCAGGCGCTGCAACTCGTCGAGGTCGGCCAGGTGCTGCGTACCACCGGGGCGGGTGGCGATCAGGTGGACGCCCACGAGCAGTGCGCGCTCGGTGACGGCTTCTTCGCGAGGACGATAGAAGCCGTGCTCGTCGCGCTTCTCGTGTCTGGATTGCTTCCGGGTCTCCAAGGAACTCCTGCGGTTGCGGTTCGGGTCGAGCGGTCTTGCCGACAGTCTAACACCGGACGCTGGACCAGGCCCCCGGGTCGACCCCCATCGGCGACGGCCCGGGGCCGTGTCGCCGAGCGCAGCGCCTAACCCCGCTCGCGCTCCATCACGGCGTTGAGCTCCTCCCAGCGGGCCATCTTCTGCTCGAGTTCGTGCTGCTGCTCCTGCACGCGTGCGGCCGCCCGTGCCATGTCGTCGCCGGCGAGCGCCCCACTGCTCATCTCCTCGCCCGCGAGGTCGATCGAAGTCTCGAGCAGCCCGACCTCCTCTTCGAGGTCGGCGATCTCGCGGCGGATCCTCTTCAGTTCGTTCTTCGACAGTTGACGCTTGGTACGCGCACCGACCTCGACCTGGGCGGGCGCGACGGCCACCGCGGGTGCCGCCTCGGGCGGCCGTGGGGCCGAAGTGGCTCCCGCCTCACGTTCGCTCTGCAACCGGTACCGGTAGTCGTCGTAGTTGCCCAGGAACTGGCGCACGCCGCCGGTGCCTCCGCCGGCCACGCTCTGGAATGCCCAGATCCGGTTGCAGATGCGGTTGAGGAAGTAGCGGTCGTGGCTGACCACGATCAGCGTGCCCGGGTAGCCCACCAGGGCTTCCTCGAGAGCTTCGCGCGTGTCGGTGTCGAGATGGTTGGTCGGCTCGTCGAGCAGCAGCGTGTTGTGGCGCTCGAGGATCAGCTTCAGCAGCGACAGCCGCGCGCGCTCGCCGCCGCTGAGCGTGCGGACCTCCTGCTCGATCATGTCGCCGGAGAAGGCGAAGGCCCCGAGCATGCTCCGCACGTCGCCCTCGGACATCAGCGGATCCATCTGGTGGATCTCTCGGAGCACGGTGTTGGAATCGCTGACGAGCCGGAGATCCTGGTCGTAGTAACCCAGATCCACGTTCGAACCGAAGACCAGCCGGCCGGCGCTCGGCGTGGTCTCGCGCGTCAGGACACGCAACAGTGAGGTCTTGCCGGTTCCGTTGGGGCCGAGGATCCCGACCTTCTCGCCACGCAGGACCTGCAGGTCGAGCTGCTCGAACAGGCTGAGCTCGCCGAAGCGCAGGGCGAGATCGTGGGCTTCGAGCACCACCGCGCCGCTCTCGCGCGCGGGCTCGATCCGCATGCGCAGTTTGCGTCCCTCGTTGGGTGGCGCCTCCATGCGCTCGAGCCGAGCCAACTGCTTGCGCCGGCTCTTGGCCTGGTTGGTGCGCTGACCGGCGATGTTCTTGCGGATGTAGGCCTCGGTCTTCGCGATGCGCTGTTGCTGGCGCTCGTACTGTTCTTCCCACTGCTCCTTCTGCTCGGCCCAGGCTCGCGTGAACTTCGTGTAGGCGCCCTGGAACCGATGGAGCTTTCCGTTGACCAGGTGCAACGTGGACTCGGTGGCGTTGTCGAGGAAGGCGCGGTCGTGGCTGATGGCGATCATCGCACCGCGGCGGTCGCGCAGGTGCGCCTCGAGCCACTCGCGGGCCTCGAGATCGAGGTGATTGGTCGGCTCGTCGACGAGAATGATGTCGAAGGGGGCGAGCAGCAGTGCCGCGAGCGCGGCGCGGCGCTTCTGCCCACCGCTCAGTTGCGAGACCGGCTGGTCGAGGCGATCGGGCGCGAAGCCCAGTCCCTGCAGCGCGGCGTTCACGCGCGACTCCATTGTGTAGCCGTCGCTGCGCTCGAACTCCTCGTGCAACCGACCGTACTCCTCGATCAACGCGGGGTCGTCCTCGCCCGCCCCCATGCGCTCCGACAGGCGGGAGAGCTCCGCCTCGATCGCGAGGAGTTCGCCGAAGGCCTCCTCCCGGACCGCCTCGCGCAGGGGCCGATCCGAGTCGAGCCGCGTGTCCTGCTCGAGGGTGCCCACCCGCACGCGCCCGCTGCGCTCGATCCGTCCGCGCTTCGGTTCGATTTCGCCGTGGATCAGGCGCAGCAGCGTGGACTTGCCCGCGCCGTTCACCCCGACCAGGCCGTACCGTTCGCCCGGGTGTACGGTCAGGTTCACGCCGTCGAGCACGGTGTGGCCGGCGTAGTCGAATTCCAGCGATTGCAGGGTCAGGAGGCTCAAGGCCGGGTCTCCGGGTCGGCGTGGGGGATGGAGCGACACGATACGCGAGGGCGCTGCGAGGACCAGGCGGACCGCCGCGGCGATCCCATTCCCGATTCCGGAACGATCGATGCAAGCAGCGTGGCCGACCCGATCGGCTCCCCGGGTCCCCGGCGGCGAACGAGACCGCCCGGCCCGTCCCAGGAACCGAGGATCGCCATGCCGAAGACTCCGGCCGGTGCCGATGCGGCGACCGAGCAGACCCTGTCGACCCTGCGCAGCCAGGTGGCACGCCTCCGCCGGGAGCGCGACGACCACGCCCGAGAGCTCGACACCCTGCGGGAGAGGAACCGGGCGCTCCAGAAGTCGCTCGACGAGACGGTCGATCGGCTGCTCGAACTGGAGCGCCGGCGCGCCCGGGAACGCAACGACGACGGCACCAGCCACGCGACTCCGCGGGACCCGGCCGTCGCGCGCGAACAGGCGCGCGAGAGTCGCGATCTGCCCGCCCAGGCCTCCGGACCGCTGCGGATCTTCGACCCCGCCGCGCCCCCCGACGAGGATCCTGGCTTCGAGAAGCCCCTGACCGAGATCGTCGGCATTCCGAACGACATCACCGAGCGCCTGGCGCTCGTCGGTGTCCGCACGAACCTCGACCTGCTCCGCAAGGCCGGCCTGGCCCGTCACCGCAGGTCGCTGGCCACGAGCATGCGCATGGAAGGGCACGCACTCGCGCAGATTGTCCACCAGGCCGACCTTGCCCGTATTGGTTTACGATCTCATGACTTGCGGATTCTAGCCGCCACCGGCATCGGCGACCTCCGCGATCTGGCGGGAGCCAGCAGCCTCGACCTGCTCGCCGGGATCCGGGCCCAGGGCGGCGACACCATCGATGCCGCCACCGTGGACCGGTGGATCGAGCGCGCGCGCAGCCTGACCTGGATGGTCGACGAGTAGCGCCCGGAAGCTTATTCCTTCCAACGAGTCACGAAGACGTTCGTCTCGCCGCGCTTCGAATTGTGCCGGTTCGACGCGAAGACGAACGTCTCACCGTCGGGTGCGAACATCGGGAAGCCGTCGAATCCGGGCGAGTTCGTGACCCGCTCGAGGCCGGTGCCGTCGACGTTCACGACGAACAGGTCGAACTCGCGTCCCCTCTCCGGATAGTTCGTGCTGAACACGATCTTCTCGCCCGAAGGATGGAAGAAGGGCGCGAACGCGGCCGAGTCGAGGTCGGTGACCTGCCGCTCGTCGGTTCCGTCGGCGTTCATGACGTAGACCTCGAGTCGGCTCGGCCGGATCAGGTTCTGCTCGAGCAGGCGCTGGTAGTCGGCGATCTCCTCGTCGGTCTCGGGACGATGCGCCCGGTAGACGATCTTCGTCCCGTCCGCCGAGTAGAACGGCCCCCCGTCGTAGCCGAGGTCGTCGGTGAGCCGACGGACGTCGCTGCCATCGAGGTTCATGCTGTAGATGTCGAGGTCGCCGTCGCGGACCGAGGTGAACACGATCCGGTCACCCATCGGCGACACGGTCGCCTCTGCGTCGTAGCCCCACTCGGTGGTCAGGGGCTGCGGATCGCTGCCATCGGCGTTGGCGACGAACACGTCGAATTCGGGATGCAGGCCCCAGACATAGCCCCGGGACATGTCGGGCGGCTCGGGACAGTCCGGGTCGTGGTGATGGGTCGAGCTGTAGACGATCCGGTCGTCGCCCGGCAGGAAATAGGCGCAGGTCGTCCGGCCCTTGCCCGTCGAGACCAGTTGCATGTCCGAACCGTCGACACCGATCGTGAAGATCTGGTCGCACTCCCACTCTCCGTGGGTCGACTGGAAGATCAGCTGCTCGCTGTCGAACGAGAAGTAGGCCTCCGCATTCTCGCCGCCGTCGGTGAGCTGCGTCAGCGTCGAGAAGAACGTCTCGCCCTCGGCCGGGGCATGCTCGCGAGGTAGCTCGGCGACGGTGCCGTGGTCGTCGGCGAGCGTGGGTGCGGCCAACACCATGGCCAGCAAGCCGGCCAGACGGAACGTCGTGGTCATGACTTCGCTTTCGGCAGGGGGATGAGCGGGCTTCCAAGGTCTCAACGGGTCGCCCGCTCGGCAACTCAGGTCATCCGCCGCCGCAACCACTGCCCGAAGAAGGGATCCACGAAGCGCACCGCGGTGTCGGTCTTCTGCAGGATCTCGCGGTCGGCGAGCACCCTCAGGTTCTTGCTCACCGTACTCGGCGATCCCAGTCCGAGCTGGAAGACGATCCGCTGGCTGTGAAGCCGCTCGGTGTAACCCTGCGCGATCGCGAGAACCAGATTCCGCTGATGCAACGAAAGCTGGTCCCAGACGAAACGATAGCCGTATCCGCTCACTCCGAGCACATGCTCGAGGGCTTCCTTCAGCTCGGATTCCCCGGCGATTCCCGCCTCACGCGATGCCTCGTACAGCGAATGAGCAAGGAGCAGCACATAGTGGGGCGCGTGATCCGCCAGGTCGACGAGGCGGAAGAGCAGGTCGACCTCGGCGCGTACACCGGCCTCGCGCATCCTCTCCTCCAGGCCGAGCACCAGCGCCTGGTCGGGTACGGGATCGAGGACGACGGGTTCGGCCAACCGGTGGAACGGGCTCTTGGCCTGGGCGAAGAGGCCTCGCGCCGTCGGCTCCTTGCGGAGGACGAACACGTAGGCGACATTCCGCTGCCGTCTGATGGACTGCGCGAGGGCCTGCTTCAGCGAGGCCTCGGCGACGCCGGCGAAGTCCTCGAAGTCGTCCAGAACGACCACCAGGGGCGCGTCGGTCTTCTGGGCCAGCTCACCGGGGGCGTCGAGGATCCGCTCCAGAAGTCGCTGGATGTCGCGGTCGCGGTCCCAGAGGTCGAGCTGCAGACCGGGCTTGCCGCTGCCGGTGATGGTCACTCGGGGCATGAACGACGGGACCAGTTGCTGGACTGCCTCTTGCATGCTCTCGACCGACCGCGACGGCTCGAGAGCCAGGGAGCTGGCGTAGATCTCCGCGAATCGACGCGTGTTGATCGCGGGGAAGAGGTCGACGTAGATCGCGTGTCGGCCCGACGCCCGCCACTCGTCGAGCACGGCGAGCAACAGGCTGGTCTTGCCCATGCCCCGCGCGGCGGTGAGGGCCAGGCTGCGACCCTCGCCGAGCGCGCGCAGGAGTTCGGCGCGCTCCCCGTCCCGCCCGATCAGGCGCTGGCCCTCGACGGGGGCCCCGAAGCGGAACGGGTTCGAGCTCATGCGCCGATGGCCTCGCGCTCGCGCCGACCCGGGACCAGGAGGCCCGAAGTGGCCTCCGCGGGCCCGAAATCCGCCTCTCGCGCAATTCCGGGATGGGACTTCACCGATCGGTGAATTCGTGCAGATGAAACTTGCATTACTCCGAAAAGTAAAGTATGAATGGGTGTGGTTCCGGGTGGTGAAGGGACAAGAGTCGTCACGAAAGGGGCTTGCCCCGATCCAGCGACTCCCCTGGCACCCCGCTCAGTGCGTACGATTCGGGGGGCGTGGGGCACCTTAATCGTATTCTCTCGGGCGGTGGGACGCTGGCCTCTCGCGGTGGATAGAACGGAGTCGATTCCACCGAGGCAATGGCCAGGGCCAGCATCCAGGCTGCCGCCACTCGGAACCACCTCTTCGAGACGCTCCGTCGGCCGGCCACGACGAGCACCACGAGTTTCCGGAGGACGTGGTTAGCCGCCGGATCGCGGGAGCAGGGGACCCTGCTCCCGCTCCTCTTTGCCCCCGGGTCGCGGTCAGTCGCCGGGTCTCGGTCAGTCGCCGGGTCTCGGTCAGTCGCCGCTCCGCAGAGCACCGATCCCCACGGCATAATCTTCCTTCGAGAAGATCGGGTAGCCGCCCACGAGCTCGTCGGCACCCGCGGCCACGAGCCCATCGCGCGTCTTCTCCCAGACCCCCCCGTCGGCCTGCACCGTGCAGGCCACACCCCGGCGTGCGCGTTCTGCCACGATCCGTCCGATTCGTTCGAAGGTCGTCTCCTGGAATCCCAGGCCGCGTGTCGGATCGACGCCGAGCGGATTGATCACGGCCAGATCGGCCAGCAGGCCGAAGGCGTCCTCGACGGGTGTCGACGGAAGCAGAACGAGCCCCGGCTGCGTCCCCGCCGCCCGGATGGCTTCGATCAGCGAGCCCGGCGTGTCGGTCACTTCGAGGTGGAAGGCGATCCGGTCCGCTCCGGCGCGGGCGTAGTCGTCGACCAGCGATGCGGGGTCCTCCGCCAGGAGATGGACATCGATCATCAATCGGGTCCTGGACCGGAGCCCGGCCACGAAGTCCGGATCGAACCACGATTCGTCGACGAAGGAGCCGTCCATGACGTCGACGTGCAGACCGTCGATGCCGGCCTCGGTGAGCCTGCGCAATTCACCGTCGAGATCGGTCCGGTCGGCGGACCGCAGTGAGGCGAGGATCTTCGGCGTCGGAGTGTTCATGTCACCATCCCTGCCGCAGTCGATCGCCCAGATAGGTGTGCAGTCCGGCCTCGCGAGTCCGCCGAACCTGGGCGTCCACGTCGTACGGAACCCTTCGCAACTGCAAGCTCGCGTTCTCGAAGTCCAGGAGCGCATAGGCGGCGCGCGGATCACCGTCACGCGGTTGGCCCACGCTCCCCGGGTTCACCAGGTAGCGCCGCGACCGCTCCAGGTCCCGGGTCCCGGGGCGGTCGACCGTGCGCTCCCCGTCGAACACGAACTGCTGGTGGGTGTGGCCGCAGAAGACCAGCCACGTGCTCTGCTCGGCGACGAGCGCACGCACGCGGGTCTCGACCAGGAGGTACTCGTCGCGGTCTTCCGGCGAACCGTGGCAGAACAGGACTTCGTCGTCCCATCGGATGCGCGTGGGAAAGTGCTGGATCTGCTCGCGGTCCCGGGCATCGAGCGTCCGCCGACAGAACTCGATCGCGGCCTCGGCCATCGGATTGAAGGGTCCCGTCGGCAATCCCAGCAGGCGCGCCTCGTGGTTGCCCTGCAGACACGCCACGTCGAACTCGCGCAGGCGCCGCAGGCAGGCGCTCGCATCGGGCCCGTAGCCGATCACGTCTCCCAGACACATCCAACGATCGACATCGGCCTCCCGCCCATCGGCGAGCACCGCGTCGAGCGCGCTGGCATTCCCGTGGATGTCGGCGACGATGCCCAGGCGCACGGGCGTCCCTCCGTCGCTGCGAGTCCTTGATCGGCCGCGGAGTGTACACCATCGTTGACGGCGTGCGGATTGCAGGTGTGATGTCGATTCCCCGCGAGGCTCCGGAACGGCCGGAGCGGAGGTCCCGGTCGTGCCCGAGGTCATCGCACACCGTGGAGACAGCGCCCACGCGCCCGAGAACACCCTGCGAGCCTTCCGCCGGGCCGTGGAACGCGGCGCCGACCGGATCGAACTCGACGTCCGGCGCAGTGCCGACGGCGTTCCCTTCGTCTTCCACGACTCCGATCTCGCCCGCCTGACGGGTCGCGCGGGCCGGGCGGGCGACCTCACGCTCGACGAACTCACGACATTGCAAGTTCTTGCCGACGAGTTCGGTCGGGCCGAAGACGGACTCGTTCCCAGCCTCGACGCGGTCCTCGCAGATCTGGACGGCACCTGCCCGCTGTACGTCGAGATCAAGCCGGATGACGAGGTCCGCGACGGAGAGCATCGACGCGCTCTCACCGACGCCTGTATCGAGCGGATCGATCGCGACGGACCCCATGTCCTGGCGAGCTTCGACCCGGCGGTGGTCCGGCGTTGCCTCGACGCCGGCCGGCCCACGGTGCTGATCGCGGCCGACCCGCAGTCGCTCGGCCGACTCACCGACCACGAACGCGACTCCCTCCACGCCTACAGCGTCCTGCACGAACGGATCGACGCGGCGCTCGTCGAGTCCTGCGCGGCCGTCCACCTGCCGCTGTGGGCATGGACGGTCGACCGGCGCCCGGACTTCGATCGGCTCTGGACCGCCGGCGCACGCACCGCCTGGTGCACGAACGACGTCGGCGCCCTGCGCGCCTGGCTCGACGGAGCGGATCGGCGATGAACGGTGTCGACCCGCTCGACCTCGTCGTGGTCGGTGGCGGCATCCACGGCACCGGGATCGCACGGGACGCGGCCCGGCGCGGACTGCGGGTGGCCCTCTACGAACGCGCGGATCTCGGGAACGGCACGAGCAGCGCCAGCAGCAAACTGGCCCATGGCGGACTGCGATACCTCGAACAGTTCCAGTTCGGCCTGGTCCACGAAGCCCTGCACGAGCGCCACCGTCTACTGAGGACTGCGCCGCACCTCGTGCGGCCTCTGCCCTTCCTCGCGCCTGTGTCCGAGGGCTCGCGGTGGAGTCGATGGCAACTGGGCCCCGGCCTGTGGCTGTACGATCTCCTCGCGGGCCGCCGCTCGATCGAACGTCACCGCTGGCTCGACCGCGCGCGCGCGCTCGAAGCGGAACCGGCGCTGGACGCGCCCTCGCTCCGCGGAGCCTATCGCTACGTCGACGCGCAGATGGACGACGCGCGCCTTTGCGTCGAGAACGCGATCGACGCCGCCGAGAACGGAGCCCGCATCCACACCCGGAGCGAGGTCACCGGCCTGATCGTGCACGGTGGAACCGTGGCCGGAGTGCGTGTCCGCGGCTCGACCGGGGACGTGACGTCGGTCCGTGCCCGCCTGGTCGTGAACGCAGCCGGTCCGTGGTACGACCGGATCGCCTCGGCCCAGGATCTGGCCCGGCCCGCGCGGCTGCGCCTGAGCCGCGGGACCCACGTCGTCGTCCCCCCCCTCACCCGCGGCCACGCGCTGATCCTCACCGCGCGCGAGGACGGGCGCGTGTTCTTCGTGCTCCCGTTCAAGGGCCGGTCGCTGATCGGCACCACCGAGGCCGAACACCTCGATCCCGACACCGTCGAGCCGACCGAGGAGGAGATCGACTACCTGCTCCGCGCGACGAGCGGCCACCTGCAGGGTCCACCCCTGCAGCGCGACCAGGTGCTGCATCGCTTCGCCGGGGTCCGGGCGCTCCGCGCCAGCGACGAGGACGACACCGGGCGCGTTCCCCGCAGCGCCGAGATCCGCGAGGACGCCCCGGGGCTGATCGGGGTGCTCGGCGGGAAGTACACGACCTACCGGGCGGTCGCCGAACGGGTGGTCGACGCCGCGGAGCGTCGCCTGCGCGGCCGCACCACGCGCTGCACGACCGCCACCACTCCCCTGCCGGGAGGCGCCGTCCCGGCGATGAACGACTACTTCCGCGTGGCCGAGGACCTGCTCACCGACAAGTACGACGGGCTCGACGTCGGCCTGCTCCGCTATCTGGTGGGGACCTACGGCGCGCGCCACACGCGGATCCTCCGCCTGCTCGAGGACGATCCGGCCGGGGTCGAACGCATCGAGCCGGGATTGCCCTTCACGATGGCCGAGGTCGAGCACTGCGTGCGGCAGGAGTTCGCACGCAGTGTCGACGACGTGGTCCACCGCCGATGCTACCGCGGAGTTCTCGGGAACTGGACCCCCGGAGCCAGGGACCGCTGGCAGCACGCGCTCGAGCGCGCCCTGTCACGCGCCGGCTGAGACCTCGCGCCGCCGTCGTGCCGCCCGCCGGCGCACGAGCAGTTCCTGGACGCGTCGATGCCGCGCGTCGGTGAGGGGCGCCCGCGTCAGCACCCAACCACCCGCCAGGAAGAACAACCCGACCACCGGCCCGAACAGGATGGCCAACCGCAGCCCCACCTCGGGTCCCTGGGTCACGGCATTCTCGTCGAAGCCGATCACACCCAGCAGGAGACCGGCCAGTCCCAGGCCAATCGCGCGCGACAACTTGGTTCCCATCTTCCACACACCGAAGTACAGCCCCTCGCGCTTGCGGCCGGTGCGCAGTTCGTCGTGGTCGACGACGTCGGCCACCATCGAGTCGAGAAGAACGATCGCACCGGCCAACAGACCGCCGACGAAGGCCATGCCGATCGGCCCCACCAGGCTTCCGGGCGGGAACAGCGGATAGACGACGATCGTCAGCACGCCCAGTCCGCCCACACCGACCAGCGCCGGCACGCGTTTGCCGTAGCGCTTCGACGCCCAGACCCACCCCGCGATCGACACGAGGAAGAACAGGAAGAAGGGCAACAACACATAGCCCACGGTCCGTTCCTCGCTCAGCCCCAGGCGGAACTCGTAGTAGTACAGACCGATCGACGCGTTGATCGCCCGGCCGATCGCCGCCACCACGAAGGCCAGCAGCAGAGGTACGAAGGCCGGGTTGCGCAGAACCTGGAGCTGTCCGCGGAACAGCGAGCGCACCGACATCGTCTGGCGCGGCCCGTCGTCGACGCGGTCCAGTCCACGCGTGGCGTACACGGTGACCACGGCGCTCAGCACGATCGGAACGGTGAGCAGCCACGAGGCCAGGTCCCGCGATCGCTGTTCCAGCGCGGGGCTCTCGCCGCCACCCAGGGCCGCGAGCACGATCGCCGGTAGGGTCAGTCCGAGCACGCTTCCGAAGACCGAGACCACCCTCCTGTAACCGAAGACCTCGGTCCGCTCGTCGCGATCGAAGCTGATCTCGCCGCCGAGCGCGAGGTGCGGCACCGAGACCACGGTCATCGCCGTGTTCACGAAGACGTAGGTGACCAGGAGGAACAGGAACTGGAAGACGTGACCGTCCAGCGTCGGCGGATTGAAGAGCAGCACGAAACCCACGGCCAGGGCGAGAGCGCCGGGCATGATGTACGGCCGCCGTTTGCCCCAGCGGCTGCGGGTGCGATCGCTCAGCCCTCCCATGAGCGGGTCGCTCACCGCATCCCACACGATGGCCAGGGCCAGAGCGAGACCGGTCCAGGCAGCAGGAAGCCCGACGACCGTGTTGTAGAACTTCAGTAGATAGATCTGCAGGAGCGTCTCGACGGCCACGACCCCGAACTCGGCCGCGCCGTAACCGAGCTTCGTCGGCCAGCGGAGTTGGTTCGGCAAGGGGGCGACCTCGATTCGGGGACGGCGTGCCGGCCCGCACTCGTTCGCGGACCGCCGACCCCCGGATGCGCCGGCGAACCCACGCGCCTCGACGTGGGTGTAGGCCTCAGGCCTGCGCGATCACCTTGAACTCGACGGCGATCGGCGTCGGCAGGCGCTCGACCTCGACCGTGGTCCGCGTGGCCTCGACGTCGGCGAAGAACTCGGCGTACACCCGGTTGAAGGCCTCGAAGTCGCGTTCCATGTCGATCAGGAAGCACTGCACGTCGATCACCCGGTCGAGCGAACTGCCGCTCGCCTCGAGGACGGTACGCACATTCTCGATCACCGCGCGGGTCTGGGCCTCGACGTCGTAGTCCTGCTTCTCGCCGCGTTCGTCCCACACCGCGCCCCCGGGCACGGCGTCGGTTCCGGGCGTGCGCGGCCCCATGCCGCTGACGAACAGCAGATCGCCGACCCGCCGGGCGTGCGGGAAGGCGCCCACCGGACGCGGGGCCTTCTCGGCGTGGACCACGCCCGCCGGGGCCGATCGCGGGGTGGGCGCTGCCGTCGTTTCGCTCGTCGTCGGACCGGTCGCGCGCGGTTCGGCCGTGTCCGGCTCCGACGACGCCTGTCCGCTCAACACGTTGCGATCACCGATGAAGACCTCCACGTCCTCCTCGTCGAACTCGAGGTCGGCCGCGCTCTTCGGCGCCGGCGTCAGCCCGACCACGGCGGCACCGGTACCCACCAGTGGCTGGTAGTCGAACACGTGTCCCTCGTAGCGGTTGCTCTGTCCCATGAGCGCCGCCAGCCACCAGATCGCCTTCATCTTCTGGTCGGCGTGGGCCTGGGCGGTGAACTCACGGGCGTGCTGGCTCACGTCCTCGAGCCGGCCCTCGGCCAGGATCTCGACGATCTTGCGGTTCCACTCGTCGTCCTTGATCGCGCTCACCCGATCCTCCGACGGTTCGATCGACCGCGTGAACATGCGATTGCTCAACGCCGTCACCGAGATCGCGATCGCCCGCTTGCCCTGTTCGCGCAGGGCGTCGCGGGCAGCCTTGCCGAGCACCAGGGTCTCGGCGCGGTCGGCGTACATGTTGCAGCTCACCACGCAGGCCGGCAGGCGGCTGTCGGGATTTAGCAGCTTCAGCGCGACCACGGTTCCGGTGTCGATCGGGAAGCCGTGGTAGGCCACCGTGCGCGCGTGCAGACCGCGACGCGTGGCGGTGCGCTGGTAGGCCGCGGCGTAGTCGGCGTCCATGCGGAAGGAGTAGGGCATGTCGCCGAGGTCGTGCCATTCCTGGTCGACCAGGGTCCATTCGGGATTCGGGTCGGCCTGGATCTGGTGGCCGATCACGCTGAGCCACTGCGTGGAGTAGAGCAGCAGCAGATCGGCCTCGGTGCGTTCGATCTCGCGGCGCACGGCTTCGAAGGCATCGCGCAGCTTCCGCCAGGGTTCGGCGCGTTCGGGACACAACAAGGGGTGGGGCTTGCCAGGAACGACGTAACCACGGGCGATCTGCGGGTCGACGAGGGGCTCGCTCATCGCGTCACCTCCGCGCGCTCGAGGTTCCACTCGACCACCGCGTTGCCGGTTCCGATCACCGTGCCGTAGGCGTGCACCTCGGCCGGCCCGGTGGGGAAGTCCATGGCGGCGAGCATCCAGCTCAACGAGCCCTCCTTGGTCTCGGCCGTGGCCTGCCGCGTGAAGTCGACCATCTCGTCGGCGATCTGGCGCGTGCGCCCGCGGCGCATGTGATCGAGCAGGCGCATGTCCCACAGGTACTGGCCGTGGTGGTAGACGTGCTCCCGGCTCATGTCCTCGGGCGTCTCGCTCTCGTGCGTGAAGTGACGGTGGCTGAGCGAACAGCTCGAGAGCACCACCGCGCGCCGGCCACTGCGTTCGATCGCGCGGCGGGTGGCGTGGCCGAGGGAGATCATCTCCTCGTGGCCCACGTCGTCGCCGAAGTCGTAGAACGCCGTGCTGCTGCTCAGACCGACGATCGGAACGTCCCACGCCGGATTCATCAGGTGGCAGCTCGCGATGGTTCCGTAGTCCACGCGGAAGTTCGGGTTGCGCATCACCTTCGCGACCAGGCCGTCCTCTTCGATCGCATGGTGGATGGCCTCGGCGAGCTCGACGTCGACGTCGATCTCGTAGCGGTAGCGGAAGAGGTTCGGGAAGATCGGATCGACGCTCAGCCCGCTGAAGTGCGGCACACCGAGCACGTGCGTTCCCTGGGTGGTCTTCCAGTGCGGGGAGTGGACCACGAACACGTCGGGCTCGAGCGCGAGCACGCTCCTGCGGCAGCGCTCGTAGCCCCAGCGCAGCATCTCCCACCCGCACTCGGCGCGGGGTTCGTTCTGCGGGGGGTTCTCGGCGTAGACCAGGTGCGGCGGGTGCGGGGCGAGCACCCCGGCCACGATGCGTCCTCCACTCATCGGCTCTCCGTTCGTTCGTTCAGGCGGATGCAGACGTTGCGGGCCTCGCTGAAGAACTCGAGCGACCAGCGACCGCCCTCGCGGCCCACACCGCTGTCCTTCACGCCGCCGAAGGGCACGCGCAGATCGCGCAGCAACCACGTGTTCACCCAGACCATGCCGCACTCCAGCCGCGCGCTCACCCGGTGCGCGCGGTCGAGGTCGCGCGTCCACACGCTGGCGCTCAGGCCGTAGCGCACGCCGTTGGCCAGCGCGAGGGCTTCGTCCTCGGTGTCGAAGGGATGCACGGTCACGACGGGACCGAAGATCTCCTCGGTGGCCGTGCGGCAGGAAGGCTCGAGTCCGGTGATCACGGCGGGCTCGAGGAAGAATCCGCCGGAGAGTTCCCCGTCGAGCCGGGGTCGTTCGCCCCCGCAGAGGATGGTCCCGCCCTCGTCGCGGGCGAGCTGCAGGTACGACTCGACCTTCTCGCGGTGCGTCGCACTGATCAGCGCACCGACCTGGGTCTTCGCGTGGTCGGGATCGCCGAGCCGCAGGGCGCGCACGCGGTCGACGAAGCGCTCGACGAAGGCGTCGTGGATGGAGCGCTCCACCAGCACGCGCGATCCGCACAGGCAGATCTCGCCCTGGTTCGCGAAGCCGGCCTTCACGGTGCCGGCCACGGCGCGCTCGAGGTCGCTGTCGGCGAACACCAGCGTGGGGTTCTTCCCACCGAGCTCCAGGCTCAGCTTCTTGAAGTCCTCGGCCGCGGTGCGGGCAACGGTGCGGCCGGTGGCCGTACCGCCGGTGAACGAGATCGCGCCGACGCCGTCGGCGGCGCACAGGGCCTGGCCGACCTCGGCACCGACGCCGTGGACCACGTTGAAGACGCCCGGCGGCAGTCCCACGTCGTCGACGATCTCGGCCAGGGCGTTCGCGGTGAGGGGCGTGAGTTCGCTCGGCTTGGCGATCACCCGGTTGCCCATGGCCAGCGCGGGGGCCGTCTTCCAGCTCAGCAGGTAGAGCGGGAGGTTCCACGGTGTGATCAACGCGACGTTTCCCACGGGCTGGCGCAGCGTGTAGTTGATCGCGCCGGGCATGGTCTGGAATCCGTCCTCGTGGTGCCGCACGGCGCCGGCGAAGAAGCGGAAGTTCGCCACCGCGCGCGGGATGTCCACACTGCGCGCGAGCGACCGCGGCTTTCCGGTGTCGAAGGATTCGAGCGAGGACAGCTCGTCGAGCCGCTCCTCGATCCGGTCGGCGATGGCGTCGAGGAGATCGGCGCGCTCGGCCACCGTGGTGTGGGCCCACGGTCCCCGGCCGGCCTCGGTGGCGGCGGTGACCGCCGCGGCCACGTCGTCCGGGCCGCTGCGCGGGATCGTGGCGACCACGGCGCCGGTGGCCGGAGCGACGTCGTCGATCCGGTCGCCGCCGGACGCGGGCACGAAGGCACCGCCGAGGTAGTTCTCGACCCGCCGGCTCACGTCCGGACCTCCCCACCGCCGTCGCGCCGGGCTCTTCGTCGCGTCATCTCGTCGAGCTCGATCCGGTGCATCCTGCCACCATCCGGTCGTGGGTGCGGTCTGGAGCCCCGGTCGATCAGGCCGGGTCCTCGGAGATCGGGCCGTCGGTCGCGTACCGACTCCACTCGTACGACCAGTGGTCGCGGTCGGGATCCCAGTCGTCCCACGTGGGGATCGCCTCCAGGGCCTCGAGCCGGTCGGGCGGCACGACGCCCGGCACGAGGAACGCCTTCTGCTTGTACAGCTTGTAGGGGTTGCGCAGTTCGAACCCGAGCGTGCCCAGGATACCCCGGGCGATGTACCAGGTGGCCCGCGGATTCCATCCGTGCGCGATCTTCACCACCACGCCGAGACCCTGCGGATGGTCGGGATGGTCGATCGCCATGCCGAGCAATCCGTCGGCGCCCTCCTTGGCGATCACCTTGCCGTCGCAGGCTTTGAGGATGGTGGAGTCGAGGCGGTTGAAGCCGCCCACGAGGTCGGGATGGCGCACCATGGCCTCGAAGATCCAGTCCTCGTCGCGCCGCAGGGCGAGACCGGCGTAGATCTTGGCCAGTTCGCCGACCGTCATCGCGATGGTCGGGAAGCCGTCGCCGTCGCGGGCCATGCGCCGGGGCTGCCACTGTGCCCCGAGGTCACGGCGGATCAACTCGAGGTACTCGGCGAACCACTCGTGGTGCGGAAGCGTGTACCCCGCGCGGTTGAAGCCCCGCAGACGGCAGCCCTTCAGGATCGCCGCGTGCTGTCCGCTCGAGTTGTTGTACCAGCGGCGCGGGCGCCGGACCTGCCGACCGAACTGCACGAGCGGGACGTCGAGGGGTGTCTGCATCAGGCCCCACTCCGGCTCCGGCAGCAGCGACTGCGCGGCGCGCACGTGCTCGGCGCTACCGTTGTGGCTGGCCACGGCGATGGCCTTCTGTTCCCACGTGGTCTCGGGCTCGAGGATCTCGGCGAAGACCTTCAGCATGACGGGCTTCATCATGCTGCGCCCGTAGCACAACACGTTGCCGCCGAAGGAGTGGAAGATCTCCTCGTCGCTGGCCCAGGCGACCGCCCCGTGGATCGTCGTCTCGCTCACGCCATGGCGCCGGTAGTCGATCAGCGGTTCCCACTCGACGTCGCGGCCGGTGGCGATGCCCTCTTCCCGTTCGCCCAGCGGACTGCGGGGATAGAAGTGACTGCCGTCGCGCCGTTCGGGCGTCTCGTGCGGCCACGGTCGGTGCAGGAGCTCGTCGACCTTTTCGTCTCCGCTCATCGCGACACCGCCTCGTCCACGAGCGGCGCGACTTCGCGCATGAACACCTCCATGTTCCGGATCACCCGCGGGCTGTCGTGGTCGAAGAAGTCGAACCACAGCATGAGACGGTCGTCGGGATGGAAGCGCTCGACCATCTGCTCGGCCACGTCCCGCGGATTGCCGACCAGCGCGTTGTCGGCGGCCTTCTCGACCTTCTTCGGATCGAGCGTACCCTCGAGCGCGGTCCAGTAGGCGCCCATGGCGGCATGGGCCTCCTCGTGCGCGGCGGCCCGCTGCTGGTCGGCAGACAAACCGGGCTCCCCGTTGACGAAGACGAACACCGTGCGCGGCATGTACGAGCGCTTCCAGGGACCACCGTGGGGATGGAAGGCCTCGCTCATGCGCTCGTGCGTGGCCTCGATCACGTCGGGGCGGGTGATCGAGAGGTTGAAGACGTGCACGGGCAGGATCTCGTTCACTCGGGCCTGCAGACGCGGATCGTGCGAGCCGATCACCAGCTGCAGCAGTTCGCGCCGCCAGTCCTGCGGCACGATCTTCGTGGCCTCGAACTTCCAGCGGTGCGGCAGTTCGATCGACTTGACGTTCGGGGACGATCCCGCGGCCCGGAGCACCTCGTCCCACTCCTCGTTGCTCTTCACGTCGTCGCGGGTGACCGTCGCCTTCGGCAGCTCCTCGCTCTCGACGACGTCGCCGCGGAGCAGATGACAGAAGACGAGCGCCGCCTCCTCGAAGATCTTGCCCTTCACCAGCGGCCAGAAGGCTTCCTCGAAGAAGTTCTGCGGGCGGATCCCCGTCGGCGTGTTGTTGAAGTCGAAGCG
>DATFKK010000034.1 GCA_035268685.1 Candidatus Krumholzibacteriia bacterium
ACCCGCGCGGCCAGCGCCGTGCGGTAGGCCTCCCGGGACCGCGCCATCTCCCCCTCCCGGCGCAAGGCCATCCCGTAACCCAGCCAAAGATCGTGGATGCGCCGATCGACCAGTTCACGATCCGCGGGCACTTCGCAGTTCTGTAGCTGCTTTTCCAGTCCCGCGATCTGACCCGGAAACACTTTGCTCCCCCCGTGCGACACGCTCTCCTCGTGGTAGCGATACCGGTGCAGGATCCGGTCGACGAACCCGAAGGTCGTCCCGTGAAGACCGATCCGGCGCCACAGGTCCACGTCCTCGGAATTCGCCATCGACTCGTCGAAGCCGCCGACGTCGGCGAGAACCTTCGCCCGGCAGGCCACGCTGGACGTGCCGATGAAGTTGGCCCTCAGCAAGTGACGAAAGGCGTTTCTTCCCTCCATCAGATACACACCGGGGTCGGAGGTCGGGCGCAGCGAAGACCGGAAGTCATGGTAGCGGGCAAGGAAATCGGGCACCAGAACCTGGTCGGTCTCGCCGCAGATCAGGAAGTTCGTGAACAGGAAATCGACCTCGGGATACTGAGCGAAGACCCGTACCGTCTCCGCCAGCTTGTCCGGCAACATCAGATCGTCCGCATCGCAGAAGACGATCACGTCGCCGGTCGCCTGCTCGATCCCGATGTTCCGTGGCTTCGAGGGTCCACCCGAGTTCGGGATCTCGAGATACCGGATCGAGTCCGAATAGGGCTCGACGGCCCCGCGCGTTCCGTCCGTCGATCCGTCGTTCACGACGATCACCTCGGCTGCCGGAACGTCCTGGGCCAATATGGAGTCGAGCGTTCGTGCGACATATCGCTCTGCATTGAAGCAGGGAACCACCACCGAAATCCGCACATCCTGCATCGGAATCGCCTCCACGGGAACCTGCGCCCCGACCGCTTCCTGCGGCTAGCCCGCCCCTCGCACTCTCTTCGCCAGCGCCAGCACCTTTCTCTGGGTCTCCACGTGCACCACCGGCAGCAGCAGGAAGAAGGTGCCCACCAGGGCGGTGCGCACCGCCAGGTCGAGCACCAGATCGGTCCTCTCCTGCACCAAACGGATCACCTTGCCCTCTTTCAGATCGCCCAGCCAGGTCCCCCGTAGACCCTCGAGTTCCCCCTGGACCCAGCCGAGCACGGGCTCTCCCCAGGCGGCCACCGACGCCACGTCGATCTGACCGATCCCGATCATCAGCCCCCCCGCGCACACCGCGATCAGAACGATCTTCCCCCAGTCGATGGGCAATCGATAGTATCGCTGGGAATGGATCCATTGCGCCACGGCCATCGCGAGGGCCGTCAACAGCCCCGACCAGGCCGCACCGTAGAGCCCCCAGATGCCGATCAGCACGAACGACAGTCCGAGCTTGAACACCGAGGTCACGATGGTGATCCGCGCCAGCACGCCGGTCTTCTTGGCGTAGTACAACCCGAAGCCCAGATACAGTGCCGCGCCCGACATGACGACCTGCGCGGCATCGATCTGGGCGACCCGGGCCGCCGGCCAGAACTCGGGCGGTGTCAGCAACTTCAACACCGTTTCGATGTTCACGGCCAGCGCCAGGAACGCGGCCGTGGAGATGAAGAAGAAATAGACAAACATGTTGGCGATGTGGCGCGGCGCACCGGGTTCGTCTGCGATCTCGAGCGCCTTGGTCCCCCAGCTCTTGTTGAAGGGATTGATGACCAGCATGTTGATCAGGACCGGGAACTTGTAGGCCATCTCGAGCACGCCGACGGTGGCCAGGTCGATCTGGTAGCGAACGATGACCCGCTCCGCTTGGCGGGCACCGAAGCGCGTGAGCGAGCCGGGGATCAACGGATACTGGTACTGGTAGAGGCTTCGCGCGAAGCCCCGGTCCCACCGGAATCCGCAGTAGTGCTTGAGCACGACCAGGCTGATCGCCAAGCCGATCAGCGCCGAGATCATTCCGGCCAGGAAGTAACCGAACAGGCCCAGGCGGAGGATCACGATCAGATAGATGTTCAGGCTCAAACTGATCACGAGCTTCACGATCGAGATCATCGAGAAGATCGCCGATCTCCTGGTGATGATCAGGATCGACATGGCGGACTGCATGACCATGCCACAGACAAACGTCACCAGGGCCATGCAGATGAGATCCCAGTGCTCAGGAGTGCCCAGCAGGAGGGTCGAGGCCGGCTTGCTGAACACCGCACCCACCAGCGCCAGCGCCAGGACCACCAGGCCCGCCAGCCAGGTGCCCGTCGACACCACCGTCGGCTTCGCCGCCGGGTCGGGCTCTTCGTGGTAGATTCGCGTGATCGCGCCGTGCAGGTTGTAGCCGATCAAGCTGGTCAGCAGGAACAGCGACGCATCGATCATCCCGATCACGCCGTAGCCCACGTCGCGAAGGATGTTCGCGTAGAACGGCAACATGACGAAGCCGATGATCCGGCCCGCCATGGTGGCCACGCTGTACACCGCCGCGTGGCGGAAGGTGTCGCGGATCATGCCGGGACGGATCCCGAGCGCCTTGCCACCCACTGCTCTTCCGTCACCTCTCCGCGATCCGAGCCGCCGGGTCGGCGGGAGCCGGGATCCGATCCGTCGTCTGCTGCCCTGCTTCGCGTTGTGCTTCGGCGTCGGGAGCATGGAAGTAGATGCGCGCCGCCGCCACCCCCACTGCGGCGAAGATGTACCATTGCCTCCTCATGAGGTTGTGCCCGAAGACACCCGCGACCAGCAGCGCCCCGACGGCGATCAACGCTCCGGTGAGGAAGACACGCTCGAACTCCCACGCGCGGTCTCTTCGAGTGGCCCGGATCACACGGAGCAGCGTCCAGCTGAACATGGCGAGGAAGCCCATGAAGGCAACGAACCCCGGAAGTCCGAGATTCGACACGAGCTGCACGTAGAGCGAATGGGAGGCGTGGTACGGCTCCTTGTCCAGTCCCGTCCTCTCGGAGTAGGTGGGGTTCGCCGTAATGTAGCAGTTGATCCCGACACCGGTGAGCGGATGATCGACGAACATCAACCACCCCTTCGTCCACAACTCGTAGCGCGTCTTCGCCGTCCCCTGCTCGCTCGCATTGCTCAGCGTGGCGTAGCGCGCCTGGTACTCGCCCGGCATCATGAGCCACGCCGCGAACACGATCGGGATCCCGATCACGAGGGCGACCAAACGGCGCCGCAACGTCATCCACGTGAAGACCATTCCCGCGAGGAACCCGATCATTCCCGACCGCGAGTTCGTGAGGATCACGACGATGGTGGCCAGAATGGTCCCGGCGGCATAGAGGACTCGCCACCACCCGATGGCGCGGCACTTCGCCAGCAGGAAGAAGATGGGGAAGCTCGCCGCCATGGTGGCGGCCATCTGGTTCGGACCGCCCGAAACGTCCGTCGATCCGATCAGCCGCTCGCCGTCGGGCTTCACCCTCACGTTCCCGGCCAGGTAGTTGGTGATCCCGTCCAGGGCGATGTACAGCATCGCGGCCGTGTACAGGATCATGAAGGTCCGCAGCCGGGTCTTCGAATCGATCAACTGCACGACCAGGATGTAGAACACCAGGATCTTGATGAACTCGACCACCCCCTCGACCGCTTTCCCGGGCCACCACGCCAGAGGAACCGAGTTGACGACGGCGGCGAAGAGGACGATCAGCCAGATGGTCGTGGGCGACCGATCGATGTAGATCCGCCCCTCCTCGCGGAGCTGCCGCAGGTACAGCGCGGCCAGTGTCATCACCCCGATCAACCGCTCCGGGCGCAGGGGTTTGAGCTCGGGGTACAGATCGGCGATCTGGGTGATGTAGATCACCACGTACAGCAACAGGCCCACGTAGGGCCACCGGAGGATGGCGGCCACGGCGAGCGACACCAGGATCGCGCCCGCGATGAAGACCGCCGGCACCTTGATCAGCCCCAACCCCACCAGCAGGCCCAGCCCCGCCACGGCCAGCACACGGATCGCCCGCCGCACCTGCGCCAGGCTCGACGGGTCGGACTCCGGGCGCAATGCCAGGAAGTCCATGCGGTCTCGGGGGGTCAGAGCCATCGGGCTCCACCTCGGAGGGTTCGTCCTGGTCGGGTCGTCATACGCCTTCGCTTCTTCCGTGCCGCCTGCCGCGGGGTGGCCACGATCCGGGATGGATCAGGAACGGATCACCGACGGATCCTCGATCTCGCAGATCGAGAACTGGTACTTCCCGCGCGGCGTGGGCTCGATCCGCTCCACCCGCTCGACCGTGCTCCGCATCTCGTCGCCGAAGACCTGCCGGATCGTCGCGCGGAGCGCCGCCGTGGTGTCGTCGGAGTAACGATCCGACGGCACCACCCGCACCTGCACGTGATCGAGCGCGTCCTGGACGATCTGTGCCTGCTTCACGCCCTCGAGGTGGATCATGAACGTGTCGAGGATCGAGATCCCCGAGATCCTGCGACCATCGGGCGCGAAGAGGATGTCACTGGTGCGGCCGTACACCCGGCCGAGACGCGGAAGCCCGCGGCCACAGCCGCAGGTGCCGCTCCGCGTGGTGGCCAGATCCCCGACCTCGTAGCGGATCAGCGGCATCCCGCGGTTCACCAGATCCGTGAGCACCACGCGTCCGGGCGTGGTCTGGTCGCCGTCGAGCACCTCGACGAGGATTCCCTCCGCCGCCACGTGCAGACCGTCGTGCGCCTCGCACTCCGACGCGATCAGCGCGACCTCCTCGCAGCCGTAGCGGTCGAAGACCACCGGCCCGAACACCGATTCCACCGTTTCGCGCTCGGCATCGGACAGGGTCTCGGCCGTGGAGATGATCCCGTCGAAGGCGATGTCGCCGATGCCTCGGCGGACCAGGTGCTCGGTGAAGAAGTAGATCGAATGCGCGTGGCCGATCAGGGCCCGGGGGCGAAACCGGCGCAGGCGGTCGACGAAGTCGTCGAGCCGGGCTTCGTCCATCTCCAGGGTGTCCAGGAACGCGGTTCGCTCGCACAGGGCCTTGTGGACCCTCACCTTCCACGGGTACTGCTTGTCGGTATCTCCCCACAGGGCTGCGCGCCGCACGCCGGGTCGATGCCCCGCCCAGGCATCGTGTCGTCTGGTGAGCCGACTCTTGAACGTGTGAGCCCCCGCGTCCCAGTACAGATGGAGCGGCACGCCCGTCGACCCGCCGGTCCGGCGACGGAGCAACCGGTCGCGATCGAATCCCTCGCTGAGGATCTGGTCGCCATGACCGCGGATGTCGTCCTTCGTCAGCAGGGGCAGGCCCGCCAGGTCCGCGACGTCCTTCAGGTCGCCCGGCTCGAACCCCGCGTCGCGGAATCGCCGGCGGTAGAAGGGGCTGCGTTCCGCCGCGAACCCCAGGAGTTCCCGCAGCCGCTGGAGCTGCCGATCGCGGATCTGCTCTTCGTCCTGGAACTGGCTGCGCGCCAGCTCGCGGTCGAGCGCAGGGTCGGCAACGCCCCATCTGCGCTCGTACAGGGGAACGAACACCCTTCGCGCCAGCACTCCGTGGAGGTCCATGGCGCTCAGCGCCCCTCGCGACGCCGGAGCGGGTTCTTCGACCGGCGCCCACCCGAGTCCGGCGCCGAGGCGGGGTCGGCCCCGGCGGGAACCGGCGCCGCCTGCTGGTAGCCTTCGTAGTTGTTCTGGTACGCCGTGTACTCGGGTGCCGCTTCCTCCACGTTGCTCACCACGAGCCCCACGACCCGTGCGTCGACGCTCTCGCAGATCTGTCGTGCCCGCTTCAGCTGCGACTCGGTCGAACGCCCCGCCATGCCCGCCAGGATCACCCCGTCGGTCACGGGCAACAGCATGGTGGCGTCGGCCACCGGCACGATCGCCGGCGAGTCGATCAGGATCAGGTCGTAGCGATCACGCAACGAATCCACCAACGACACCAGATCGCGGGTGCGGAGGAGCAGCGCAGGATCGGCTCCGCCCTCGGTCGGAAGCGTGACGTCGAGACTCGGCAGCTCCGTGCGAATGATCGCCTCGTCGATCGAGGCCTTTCCCTGGAGCACGCGGTCGATCCCGGTGAACCCGCTCAGCTCGAAGTGCTGGTTCATGGCGGGAATCCGGAAGTCGAAGTCCATGGCCAGGATCCGTCGGTCCGGGTACATGCCCAGGGCGGTGGCCAGATGCGCCACGGTGGTGCTCTTGCCCTCGCCCCGCAGGGCGCTCGTGAAGAGGATGGTCTTCAGGCCCTCGCGGCGGCTCATGCTCCAGACCCGGGCCTCGAGTTTGTTGATCTCCGAGGCGAGCAGCCAGTTGGTCTGCATGCGATCGATGGTCTTCACGACGAGCCTCCCGAGTCGGGGTCGACCACGACGACCGGCCGGGTGATCGCGCCGGTCTCCTCGAACACCGTGTCCTTCGACAGGAAGAACGCCACGGTCAGGACCAGCACCAGGGTGATGGCCGCGGGCACCGCGAAGTCGCGCACCCGACGGCGCGAGCGCGCTTGTCGCATGATCAGCGGTGCGGTGCCGATGATCGGCCCGTCGAAGGCCCGCTCGAAGTCGTGGAGCGAGCGCAGGGTCGAGTCGGCCACCTCGACGGCCAGGGCGAGCAGGATTCCGAAGAAGGGACCCATGAGGATCGCCGCGAACAGGATCTTGGAGCGGTTCGGCTCCGTCGGCTTCATGGGAGTCTGCGCGGGATCGACGATCTCGATCTTGCGACCCATGTCGGTGGCGGCGACGGCCTGGCTCACGTCGCTGGCCACGAGCTGGGCCTTGAAGGACTGCAGGACGTCCTGGGCCGTCTGGACTTCGTTCTGCAGACGGGCCAGCTCCATTTCGCCGCGCGGACCGAGCTGCGCCTTGCGCCGGAACTGTGAGATCTCCTGTCCCAGGAACTCCGCCGCCGCGTCCTGCGCATCGCGATCGAGGCTGGTGAACACCAGGCGCGCGAGCGCGTCGCGGCTGGACGACGCGGCCTCGGGGTACATGGCCTCGACGACACGCTCGAGCAACTGGAGCAGTCCACGACGGATGGTGGTGTAGCTGCCCTGCGGCGGCCACTCGGCGCTCTGCCCACCCTCGGACGACAGCAACCGATTGCGCACGTCCTCGATCAGCGCCGAACTCAACCCGCGGGCCTGGTTCCGGACCCGCGAGTCGTCGGCCACGCGATCCTGGGCGCCGGCCAACTCGCTCCTCGACAGGGCCGTCGCGAACGGCAGCGTGCGGATCCGCGCCAGTTCGGCTTCGTCCAGGATCTTGCGGTACAGCGCCTCGGCGGCGCTGATGTTCTGCTCGGTGACCGTACCCTGCGACAGGTCTTCCTGGATCTGCAGCTGCTTGTACTGCTCGAGTTCGCTCTCGGCCTCGGCCAGCCGCTGCTCGTAGATCTTCAGTTGCTCCTGACCGAAGTCCCGGGCCTTGTTCAGGTTCTCGAGGGCGGTCTGCGCCGACATGTCCACGTACAGCTCACTGATCCACTGGGCGAGGAGCTGCGCGTTCCGGGCGCTGGTGTCCCGCACCCGGATGTTGTAGATGCCGACCCCACCCTGCGACAGACCGACCTTGTCGCGCAGCTCCATCACGGCGATGTGGACCGCCATGTCCTCGCGCGACAGATCGGCGGACCCGTCGAGCGCGCGCACCGCTCTTTCCCGGATCCCGGGATCCTCGTGGATGCGCAGCAGACGGACCACACGCTCGAGGAACGGACGGCTCATGATGCGGCTTTGGAGCTCGTCGCGCCGCTGTCTTTCGGCCAGCTGCCCGGTGGCCTCGGCCCCCAGTCCGCTCATCAGATTCCGCAACTCACCGGCCAGACGCTGTTGATCGTCGACCATCAACGTGGCCTGTGAGACGTAGACGTCGGGAACGAACTGCAGCCCCACGAGCGTGCCACACAGGACCGTGATCGCGCAGAGCACCACGATCCAACGGCGGCGCCAGATCATGCGCAGGTACTGGACGGGATCGATCTGGTGATCGACTTCGGGGTTCATCATCGGTGTGGGACCTCGACCCTCGCTAGTTGCTCGCACGCTGGATGAGAACGACGACCGTTGCCACCGACAGGAACGGCGCCAGGACTTCGCTGATCCTCTGCACGAAGCCTTCCTCCGGGGGGACGGTGATCGTGTCGCCGGGACGGAGCGCCAGACCGCCGGGAGGGTTCGCCTCGTGGAGATACCCTTCGAGGTCGATCTCGTAGGCCATGGAACCCAGCGGAGTCCGCCGGAGGAGGCGGACCGACCGTAGATCGGCTCCGGGCTCGGTGCCTCCGGCCACGCCGATGGCGTCGAGGAGGTTCTCGGCCATCATCATGGAATAGTTGCCCGGCTGGCCCACCGCACCGAGGATCCGGAAGGCATCGCCCTCGGGCAGTCGTCCGCCCAGGGCGGGCACCACGATCGTGTCCCGCGGCCGGAGTTCCGGAACGGCCCCGGGCGGCGTGTCCTCGATGCCGCGCGACAGGTCCGCCCGCAGCGTCCTGGGCTCGTCGGGCCGCCGGTCGCGGCGCACGATCTGCACGCTTCCGAGCGCGGCGTCGTCGGTGGCTCCCTGGGCCGTCAGCAACGCCTCCCAAAGGTCGGGAAGCTCCCGGAAGCCGTAGGTGCCGGGGTTACCGACCTGGCCGAGGATCGTCAGCGTCCGGCTGCCGTAGCGCGCCACCGACACGAGCACCTCTTCGATCCCGGGATCGAGCAACTGGTAGCGCTGCGTCAGTTCGTCGGTCAGTTCGGCGGGGGTTCGACCGGCGACGTCGACCGTCCCCAGCATGGGAACCTGGATCCGACCGGCGGGGTCGATGGTCACCGTCGTCGACAGTCCTTCGCGGCCGAAGACCTCGACCTGGACGACGTCCTGCGGACCGAACTCGTACTGGTCGTCCGACGGCGAGGTCGCCGCCGGACCCGACGACGCCGCAGCACCGCCCTCCGTGTCGTCCTGCGCCGCCGCGGGTGCGCTCGACAGTCCGAGCACCGCGAGAGCGGCGAACACGACGAGCAGCGAACACCCGTCGGACTGCAACCGCTCGACATGCCGTCGGAAATCGAACATGGATCCGTCCTCGACTCTCCGATGAGACCACGACCCCACCAACCCCGAACCATGCACTCGTGTTCCGAAGTCCCCAGGGACGCCGGATCGGGCGCGTGCACTGTCGTTGGTCGGAAGGGGCCCCCTGCTTTCCTTTGGTATTGTACATGACCGGCCCGAGGGCGAACATCCCTCAAAACCGATCTTGAACCTGGAACTGCACGCCTTAGGCTGACGTGCACGGTGCGTCGCGTCCCCTCATGCCGGATCGGGCGGTGCGATGGTCGACCCTTCCCGAACGCCACGAGCGAGGCCCGATGGTTCCCAGCCGCGCACCCGAATCCCTCGTCCTGCTCGGCCGCGAGCACGCCGACTTCGGACACGTCCATGTCGGGACCATGTCGGACGGGAGCATCGCGGCCGGTATCAGTGTCGGCCGGGCACGTCTCGTGCCATCGATGAGGTCGAAGGGCGACCCACGCCAGCCCAACGAAGACGCCCTGGCCGTGCTCCGCGACGAGGGGCGGATCCTGATCCTCGTGGCCGATGCCCACTGGGGCATCGAGAGCAGCCACGACCTGGCCGCGGTGTTGCCCGACCGCGTCGACCGGATCCCGTCGGATCCCGACGGACTACGCACTCTGTTCCGGTCGCTGCGCATCGATGCCCCCCCGACCCGCTCGGAGAGCGCAGTGGCGCTGGCCGTCGTCGACCGGGATCGGCAGAGGGCGTTCGGCCTCACCTTCGGCGACGTGTCGGTGGTGACGGTCGACCCCGAAGGCGCCCGTCGGCGCACCATGCCCAGCACCGACTACGTGAACCCGCGGGCCCCGGGTTCGCTGGATCCCGGCCGGGCGCGGGGCTTCGACTTCGAACTGTCGGTGGCACAACGTGTGCTGGTGTTCAGCGACGGCATCGACGAGTGTCACTATCGGTCGCCGGGGACCTCGATCGGACCTCGTCACATCCACGACGTCTTCGCGCGAACCGGCCCCGATCCCGAGACCTTCACGACCTCCCTGATGGAACTCGCGCTCGACGGTGTCGACGGCAACCCCGGTGGTGAGGACAACATCGCCCTCGTGACCGTGGCCCCCGATCCCCTCCCTTGAAACAGCTGGAGACGTCTTGAGCCTGATCCGCTCCCTCGGAGTCGCGTGGTGGGCGTGCAAGGGTCCGCTCCGGCTGGGGCGGGACCTCTCGACCTGGACCTCCCTCACCGTCCTCACGATCGTCCGGTCCTTCGTGCTGCTGCTGCTCATGCTGTTCCACCGGCCCGAGCTGGTCACGGCCGGCAAGCCCCTCGTGACGGCGTTGGGCGGTCCGGAGTCCACGCACTACCCCACGCACCTGCTCGAGCTCCCGGTCATGTTCGCCCGGATCGACCTCCTGGTGATCGTCGCCGTGGGCACGGTCGCCATCACCCTGACGGTGCGGTCGTTCGCGAACCACTACATCACCCGGCACGCGCGCGGATCGACCCTCGGCTCCGTGCTGCACGTCCTGTTGGTCGTGGGACTGCTCCTCGCTCTGCAGTTCGGGGTCGATCGACTGTTCCTGTTGCTGCCCGAGGCACTGCAGGAGCGCGGCGGGAAACTCGGCGTCGCTCTGCTCGGCGTGCGCCTGGGTGCGATGGCCCTGCTGGGCACCTTCCTGCTCTACGCCGTCGCCGAGGCCGGGCTCGGTGCGCCGGCCTGGCGGGCGGTCGGCCGGTCGTACGGGATCGCCTCCACGGAACCGATCGGGAGCTTCGTCCTGGTCGCGATCTGGGCGGCGGTGACGCTTCCTTTCGCCGCGCTGGTGGGGCCGGTCGGAACCGACCGCGTGGCCGCTCACCCCGAAGCCTTCGCACTGATCGTCTTCCTGCGTCTGCTCGCCGAACTCTTCCTGCTCCACCTGCTGCTGGGAGCCAGCACGAGGATCGTGATCTGGAAGAGAGCGGAGGCCCGACTCTGATGCGACGGCGAAGTCCAACGGTCGTGTTCGCGATTGCGATCGCCCTGTCGACCGCGCTGTCGACCGGGTGTGGCGACGAAGCGCTCCACGTACGCTACCAGGCGGAACGGCATCTCTGGCAGGCCGATCGGGATCGCGCCGCACTCCCCGGAAACGCGGCCGGCGACGGCTTCGCGCAGTGGGACGCCCTGGCGGCACGCTACGAATCCATCGCGGCACACTACGGATCATGGGGTTTCGATCCCGGAGTCCCCGACCCCTACCGGGCGGACCTCCGCCGGATCACGGGCACGGCGTGGCTCGGCGCCGTCGACGTGCGCGCCGGCTGCGCCGACTCCCTCGGGGCACGCGACGTCCTCGGAGCCGTGATCGATCGCTTCGCCGGAACCCCGATCGCGGTCGACATGCATCTGCGATCGTCCGGAGTCGCACTCGCCGACGGGGACTCGGCACGTGCGGTCGAGCACCTGCACCGGGTCTGGAGTGCGGTGCGCGGGTCCGAGCGTGATCGGAGAGCTCACCTGGACACCCCCGGACGGATCGCACGCCTCGCGCCGGACGAGCGACGGGCCGAGGCGCCGGCGTACGCGTGGGCGGCCGCGGAGTACCGCCGGGTGATCGAGACGGGTCGACGCCGCGACGTGGCCCTGGCCACCCTGGAACTGGCCGACCTGGCCCTCGATTTCGACGACAAGTCCACCGCGCTCGACATCCTGGAACCCCTGACCTCGTCGATGCTGGCGCGCGCCGAACCGGAACCCGGGGACGCGCGCATCATGCGCCGGATCGTCGAGGCCATGGCCCGGGCCCTGGCGCGCGGCGACCTCGAGCCAGAGGCCCTCGAACCCGCCCTGGAGTGGGCACTCGACCACGGTGCCGACGCCGGACGCACCCTGACCGCCGTCGGCAACGCACTCGACGACCGAGGCCGACTCGACGAGGCGCTCACCGTCTACGAGCGGATCCGCCACCGCTACGACGACGCCGAGTGGGCGCCGCGCGCGCTGATGTCCGCGGCGAGGATCCGCTCGCGACGCGGGAAGTGGGACCAGGCCTTCGTCGATCTGAAACTCCTGGAGGCGAGATACGCGCTCACCCCGCCCGCGCTCAGGGTTCCGCTGGAGATCGTCTCTCTGAACCGGCGACGCGGCACGCACGCGGAGGCCGCCGAAGCACTTCGGCGGGCCGAGCAGACGTACCGGAGGCTCATGGACCGATTGCCACGCGGGGGCCACGGCGACCTCCTGCAGGAGCTGCTGATCGAGACCCTCGAACGCCAGGGACGGTACAGCGACGCGCACGCCGAACGACTCGAGTGGATCGACCGCGCGTCGGGATCGGTCGAAGAATTGCATCGGCTGCGAGCGTCGATCGAGGCCGGCCGGAACAACCTGCTCGCGGACGAGATGATCGACCCCCTCGTCCAACGGATGGCCGAACGGTTCCCGAACACACGACTCGGCCGCCGGGCGGCGGTCCGGCTGGCCGCCAAGGGCTCCTGAGTCGATGCGGCCGCGACGCTCGTCCTTTACACGGCGGGGCCGCTGCTCGATAGTTCGGCCGCCCACGGGCCCGGATCCCATCTCCGAGGAAGCGAAATGCGGCGAATTGCGAAGCTGACCGGCACCCTGATCCCCATGTTGGTCGCCGTAGCCCTGCCGGATGCGAGCTGGTCACAGTCCCTGGACGTGCTGCCGCGCGGCACCTACATCGAACTCGAAGGCCCGCTGTCGGCGCGCGGTCGTGACGCCGTGGGGATCGAGATCCTGCCCGAGGGCGAGTACCGTCTCCGGACCGATGGCGCCGGCCTGGCGTCGAGCCGCGCGCGCTTCGAGGTCGACGGAGGCGGCGTGCGCAGCGTCCCGTGGTCGTCGCCGACCTCGATCCTGCTCCCGCCGGGTGTCGACCATCTGCGACACGGGGAATCGCGCGGCTGGTACCACCTCCTGAGTGGTGCTGCGGGCGCGTCCTTCCTGTTCACGGCCTACGAGGACATCGACGAAGCCCCCGCGGGATCGACCGAGGAGTTCGACGCCGAGAACGTCCGCGATCTCTGGCTGGGCTTCACCGCGGCCATCTGGCTGGGCGCCGGGGTCGAGTCCTGGCTGCTCACACCGAGCCCGGCGGTCCGCACCGGCAATGGTGGGGTGGAACTCACGATCCCCCGCGCCAACCGCTGGCAGGCCGCCCTTCGCAGCACCCTCGTGCCCGGCGCCGGGCAACGCTACCTGGGCCGCGACACGCGTGCGAACCTGTTCACCGTGTTCACCTACGCCTCGGCCGCGGCCGCCATCGCCCTGCAGGACCGCTTCCTCGAAGCCCGCCGCGACGCCGACCGCATCCAGGCCCGGATCGACGACGCCGCCCCCATCGACCGCGCCGCTCTGCGCGCCGAGCTCGACGACGCGCGGTCCGACGAGGACACCAAGAGCCTCGTCCGCTGGATCGCGACGGGCTCGGCGGCCTATTTCTACCTGTGGAACGTGGTCGATGCCTTCTGGCTGGGAGCGCGCGCCGAGCAGTCGGGCGGACCGAAGATCATGGCCACGCCGACGGCCGACGGCATGGCCCTGTCGCTCAGCTGGCGCTTCCACTGACCGCGGGCGCGGCCCCGGACGCTCCCCCGTGCCCGCCGACGGGCGGCACCGCGTCGACGTCCGCGAACACGGGAGCCTCGGCGCGCACCCGGTCCGCGTATTCACCGATCGTCACCAGCGTCTGCCCGCCCAGCGCGCGCTCGAGCTTGGCGTAGAGGTCCTGCTTGCCGCCCTGGCTGCGGAGGTTCTGCAGGAAGCCCAGGTCGACCTCGGGCCGGTAGGAATCGAGTTCCCACGGGTGGAAGTAGTAGACCACCGGTTCGCCCTGCCGGCGTTGCACGCGCCTGCGACACCAGTCGAGCAGCGGCAGCGGGAACAAACGGAAGTAGCCCCCACCGCTGAAGGGCAGGTTCCGGCCGAACATCCGCAGCGTGGTCATGGGCAGCACGAGCAGGTCGTCGTCGTCGCCGCGGCCGAGGCGGAAGGGCTCACGCGGTCCCTGCGGATTCCCGTAGCGCGGGTGCGCCACCGGGAACAGCGAGCTGTCCACCCGGAAGCCCTCCTCGCGCAGGATCTCGAGCGCCCAGTAGTTCTGCGGCAGAATGGTGAAGCTGGCCGCCCGGTAGGCCTCGGGCGCGTGCCCGAGCGCGTCGCCCACCGCGGCCCGCCCGCGCCGGGCGTCCTCGCGGAACTCCTCGGGCGTCTGCTCGAAGGCCACGGGGTGGGCGTAGGTGTGGCAGCCGATCTCGTGGCCGGCGTCGGCGATCTCGCGCACCAGGGCGGGGTCGCGCTCGGCGGTCCAGCCCAGCACGAACCAGGTCGCGCGGATCCCCAGCGACTCGCACAGACGCAGCAGGGGATCGACGCCGGTCCCGGCCCGGCGCGGCCGGCCCTCCCAGGTCGTCGGGTCGACCTCGTCGCGGTAGTTGTGGGCGTGGAACCACTCCTCGACGTCGATGGTCAGCACGGCGGTGGAATCGGTGCGCACGGGTCCTTCTCCGGGAGCGGGGGATCCCGATGATAGACCATGCACGCGCGACGTGCTCAGCGCCGGACCTCGAAGGGAAGCGGAAGGTCCGATCCTCCGTCGCGCGGAACGACCTCGAGGTCGTCGACCCGGGCCCGGGCGGGTCCGTGGCCACACCACCGCTTCAGCGCTTCGATCTGCTCGGGCGTGCCGGCGGCGGCGATCCGCACGCTGCCGTCGGCTTCGTTGCGGATCCAACCCCGCACGCCGACCGCGCGGGCCTCGTCCACGGTCGAATACCGGAATCCGACACCCTGTACGCGTCCCCGGACGACGATCTCGACACTGCGTGCCTGTTCATCCACGGTCCACCTCCGTCGGCCGGGTCGGTGCCGGCGCGGGCCGGATCCGGCCGCGTCCTTGGCATGTCTCCCGTGCAGCCTTACACTCCCGGCCTCGCGCTGCCAACCCGTCGACCGCGCCTGCCGGCGCCCTGCCCACAGGAGATCCCGTGACCCCTGCCGACACCCCGTCGACCGGTCAGCCGCCCGTCGAACCCAGCTTCGAGGGCAAGTGGGCCCTGATCCTCGGCGCGAGCAGCGGTTTCGGAGCCGCCACCGCCCGTCACCTCGCTCTCCGGGGGCTGAACGTCTTCGGCGTGCATCTCGATCGCCGCGCCACGATGGCCAACGTCGAGGCGATCGTCGCCGACGTCCGGGCCGCCGGCCGCGAGACCTTCTTCGTGAACATCAACGCCGCCGACGACGCCCTGCGCGACAAGGCGCTCGACGACTTCACGGCCCATCTCGCCGAACGTGGCGACGACCCCGCGGGCTCGGTGCGGGTGCTCCTGCACTCGCTGGCCTTCGGCACGCTGAAACCGTACGTCGACGAGGACGGCCAGCCCAGCCTCACCCGCAAGAACCTGGAGATGACGCTCGACGTCATGGCGCACAGCCTCGTCTACTGGTCCCAGGGCGCGGTCCAGCGCGGCCTGCTGGGCGAGGGTTCGAGCGTGTTCGGAATGACCAGCTCGGGGGGGACCCGGGTGATCCCCACCTACGGTGCGGTGTCGGCGGCCAAGGCGGCGCTCGAGAGTCATCTCCGCCAGCTCGCCTTCGAACTCGGGCCCCGGGGCATCCGCGCGAACGCGATCCGCGCCGGCGTGACCGACACCCCGGCCCTGCGCAAGATCCCGGGCAACGACCGGCTGCTCGACGAGGCGACCCGCAAGAACCCCCACCGCCGGCTGACCACCCCCGACGACGTGGCCGCCTTGATCGGGGTGCTCGCGAGCCCGGCCGGTGCCTTCGTCAGCGGTGACGTCGTCGCCTGCGACGGCGGCGAGGACGTCGTCGGCTGATTCTCTCTCTCCGCTCCCGACCGTCCGCCGGAAGGACACCATGTCCATGCAGTTCGAGACCCTGCGCACCGAGATCGAGAACCACGTCTTCTACGTGACCATGAACCGGCCGAAGGGACACAACACCTTCGGCGAGGACATGCGCGAGGAGCTCCTGCACGCACTGCTGCACGCCCAGGAGGACGACGGGATCCGTGTCGTGGTCCTCACCGGCACCGACCGCTGGTTCTGCACCGGTGGCGACGTCCACCGCATGCACACGCTGAAGGACGAGGGCGCGGGCTTCGAGAAGATCCGCCCGGTCATGGACGAAGGGCGCCGGATCGTCACCCTGCTCCACGAGATGCCCAAGCCCTCGATCGCCATGGTCAACGGGGCGGCCACCGGCGCGGGCATGACCCTGGCGCTGGCCTGCGACGTCCGCATCGTGAGCGACCACGCCAGTTTCTCGCAGAACTACCTGCACGCCGGCCTCCACCCCGACTGGGGCGGCACGTACTTCCTGCCGCGCCTGGTGGGCACCGGGCGCGCGCTCGAACTGTTCTGGACGGGCCGGCGCGTCGAGGCCGAAGAGGCCGAGGAGATCGGCATGGTCCAGCACGTGGTCCCCCACGCCCACCTGCGCGAGCACACCGCGCGCTTCGCCCGCCGTCTGGTGCGGGCCACGCCGACCACGCTGCGGCTGGTGAAGATGGCGGTGCAGAATTCGACGCAGTTCGACCTGCAGGGCATGCTCGACTTCGAGACCGAGGCACAGCGCCAGTGCTGGGACGCCGACGGGACGAGCGATCGCCTGCGCGCCTACGTCGACCGGCAGCGCCACTGATCCCCCACGACGTCCCGGGGTCTTGGCCCCGGCACCGCGACGGGCTATCCTGTCGGCGGACGATGCCGTCGCCCCGACTCGGCACCGCGCGGGCCCTGCCAGCCCTCGCACCCCCGCCGCGACGGAAGGATTCCGCCATGCGAGCTCCGACCACACGCTCGGTCTTGTTGCCCGTCCTGCTCGTGATCTGCGCCGCCTGGGTCACCGACGCCGCCGCCGACAGCCTGTACGTCGGCCACGGCCGTCGTAGTGTCGACGACTCCTGGAGCGTCCGCCTGAACCTCGGCGGGGGCGTGACGAGCGCCTCCGATCCCTGGGACGACGAGCTCTCCGACACCGAGTGGCCGGTGGGCGGCTACGCCACCGCCGGGCTCGAGTTCAACGTGGGCCACCGCAACAGCCTGGAACTCTACGGCTCCTACCGGGACCTCGACGACGAAGAGGACTTCCTCGAGATCGACGAGTTCGGCGACCGCGGCGACGCCGGCCGCTACCGCTACGGGCTCGAGAGCTGGAGCGGCGGCATGACCCTGCGCCACCGCTACCCCCACCGCTCCGGCGCGAGCTACTGGGGCGTGGGTGGCGGCTTGATCGAGGCCGAGGTCCGCTACGAGGAGATCGTCGGCGGACGGGTCACCTTCCCCCGCCGCAGCGCGACCGACACCGCCCCGGAAGCCCACGCGCTCGTGGGCTGGGACGGCAAGCTGTCGCCCGCCCTCACGCTCGGCCTGGAGGTCGGCTTCCGGTACACCTGGCTGGAGTACGACGCCATGCCGGTGAGCGGTGACTACACCGGCTTCTTCGGCGGGCTGCGCCTGGGCATCGTCCTCGGCGGCGGAGGCCGCTAGCCGTCGCCGGCCGCCCGGCGTCGCCGCAGGCCGCTAGGCGTCGCCGGCTTCGGCACCGAGGGTCTGCAGCGTGGCCTCGAGCAGGGCCTCGTCGAAGACCCCACCGGCGGCGAACCAGTCCCGGTGTTCGAGCAGCTGCGCGCCCACGTCGGAACGATCGAGCGGCAGGGCGGCCGCACGCTCGGCCGTGCCCGACTCCGATGCCCGCACGAGTTCGGCCACGTCGGCGGCGTGCCGCGCCCCCACCATGCTCTGGGCCACGCCGGCCAACAGCAGATGGGGGTGCACCGACCCGTCGGGCAGGCGGAACTCGATCGTGGGCGGCGTCTCGAAGCGACCGTCCTCGCTGCGGGCCTGGATCGGCAGCCGCACCAGGGCACCGCGGTCGAACCGGCCCCAGGTGATGCTCTCGGGCGCCTCCTTGCCCTGGTTCAGGCGCACGAACGACGACGGCTGCCGGTTGCCCCAGGCCATGAGCGCGCCCCCGGCGCGGACCAGTCCACCGATCAACCAAAGGGCCTCGGGCCGGAAGTCGCCGGCACCGCTTCCTCCGCCGAGGTGCTCGCCGTCCTTCACCGGTGAGAAGTGGAAGTGAAGACCGCTTCCCGCGTGTCCGGCTCGGACCACGGGCTCGAAGCTGCAGCGCCACCCACGCTGGTGGGCCAGGTTGCGCAGCACCCATTGCGTGAGCACCACGGCGTCGGCCGCCTGCGGTAGCGGGGCCAGACCGAGTTCGATCTCGTGCTGCTCCCAGGTGATCCCGTCGGTCTCCATCCAACCGACCTCGCTGTGCCCGTACTTCACCGGCACCCCGAGATCGGCCAGATACGCCATGGCGATGCGCCGCAACTCCGCCCCGAAGACGAAGGGCGTGGTCGAGTGGTAGCCGCGGTCGTCGCTCCCGAAGGTCTCGGCCGTGTCGCTGGGGCGCCCGAGGAAGTACTCGACCTCGCCCAGCGCGAGGAGGTCGACCCCGCACTCCTGCTGCACGCGCTCGTGGGCGCGTCGGACGACGGTGTCGGGCGAGACGGGGAGCGCCGCGCCGTCGCGATCGAGATGACGGCACAGCACCGCCAGCGTGGGCTGCTCGGCGAAGGGATCGAGGAAGGCCGTGTCGATGCGCGGCCGCAGGACGATGTCGCTCGCGCCGGCGCGGATCCCGGCGTCGGCGAACAGCGAACTGCCGTCGGCGCGTTCGCCGCCGAGCAGGGTGTCCTCGAGGTGGGCGCGCGACATGGGCACGAAGTCCAGCGCCTTGAGCCAGCCGTCGCCACCGACGTGCATCAGGCTGAGCCCGCGGATTCCGTCGGCCTCGACCAGATCGAGCAGGTCCTCGACCGTCCATTCGGACGGCGGCGTTCCCAGGCGGGCGGCCAGGCGTCCGGCCGGCCGATACGCCACGGGACGTGGAGCGGTGGAGTTGGTGTGCTGCGGCGCGGCCATGACGACGTCCCCCCGGGAACTGGATCCGTTGCCGTGTGGTGGGACAGGTCCCCACCGCACGATCTCCCGCAAGGTAGTGGCGCACCGCCGTTCCGAGCAGCCCGACCTTGTGACCTCGACGGACGTATCGGCCCTTGCCCCCTCGTGGGGCCTGCTCTACCCTGACCGTCTCTGGTACCTGCCCGTGCGCGGAGCGCCGGGTCGGGGCCGCAGGTTCACCGCCCTGGCCGGAGGCCAGGGCGGATTCTGTTTGTCCGTCCCGTGTTCTGCTCCCGGGCGCGCCGTCGCGACGGAGCGGGAGGGACCGCAACCGAGCCGAGGAACCGAGTCCATGCGCTATCTGATTCTGGGTGCCGGCCAGCAGGGCCGCGCCATCGCCTTCGATCTGCTGCGCGACCCGTCGAACGAGGTCGTCCTCGCCGACAACGATCCCGACCTGCTCGAGGACGTCTACTCGTGGCTCGACGACGCCCGTGTCGACCTCGAGCCCGTCGATGCCGAGAGCCGCGAAGAGGTCCGGGCCGCCATGGAGGACGCCGACGTCGCCGTCAACGCGCTGCCCTACCGCTTCAACCTCGAGGTCACCACCGACGCCATCACCACCGGCACGTCGCTGGTCGACCTGGGCGGCAACAACGACACGGTGGCGGCCCAGCTCGAACTCGACCCCGAGGCCCGCGAGGCCGGGATCGTGGTGATCCCCGACTGCGGACTGGCGCCCGGCCTGGCCAACATCCTGGCCTCCGACGCCGTCGACCGGTTGAGCCGGGTCGAGAGCGTCCGGATCCGCGTGGGCGGTCTGCCGCAACGTCCGCAGGGCGAACTCGAGTACATGCTGACCTTCAACGTCGAGGGCCTGCTGAACGAGTACGGCGAGCCGGTGCAGGTGGTCCGCGACGGCGACCTGATCAACGTCGAGCCGCTCACCGACGTCGAGCGCGTGAACTTCCCCGAGCCCTGGGGCGAGCTCGAGGCCTTCAACACCAGCGGCGGTCTGTCGACGCTGCCACGCACGCTCGGCCACAAGGTCGAGAACATGGACTACAAGACCCTTCGCTTCCCCGGTCACTGCGACAAGATGCGCGGCCTGTACGACCAGGGATTGTTCTCGCGCGAACCAAAGGAGACCAGCGAGGGCCCCGTGGTGCCGCGCGAACTCCTCGCGAAGATGATCGAGGACGACTGCACCTATCCCGAGGCCGATGTCGTGCTGCTGCGCGTGACGGCCATGGGCACGAAGGGCAGCGTGCCCCTCATGGTGCGCAGCCAGATCATCGATCGCTTCGACAAGGAGAACGGGATCACCGCGATGATGCGCATGACCGGTTACCCGGTCGCGATCATCGCCCAGATGATCGCCCGCGGCGACGTCACCGACCGCGGTGTGGTCCCGGGCGAGCGCGCGGTCGACAAGGAGATCCTGCGCAACGAGCTGAAGCTCCGGGACATCGTGCTCGAGGAGATCGTGAAGGTCGTCGAGTAGAGCTCGAGGAAGGTCCCATGTCGCAGCGCGTCCGTCTCCAGGTCGCCGACGTGGCCGCCCGCCACCTCGGCATCGAGCACACGATCGACGATCCCGGCGACGGCCCGCTCGTGGTCCGCATGCCGGCCTGGTGCCCGGGCAGCTACGTCCTGCGCGAGTACGCGGGACACGTCACCCGCTTCACCGCGACCGACGCCGACGGTGGCGCGCTCTCCTGGCACAAGCGCGACAAGGCCACGTGGGAGATCGCTCCCGAAGGCGCCCCGACGGTCGTCCTGCGCTACCGGGTGTTCGCCCCCGAACTCACCGTTCGCTCGAACGACGTGAGCCACGACCACGCCTTCGTCCACCCGCCGGCGGCCTTCTTCGCCGTCGAGGGGCGTACCGACGAGGCGATCGATCTGCACGTGGATCCTCCCACGGGCTGGACGGTCAGCACCGCGCTCGATCCGCACGGCGACGGTTACCGTGCCCACGACTACGACCGTCTGGCCGACTGTCCGCTCGAGATCGGTCCGCACGACGTCCACCACTTCGAGGTCGCCGGGCGCCGCCACGAGTTCGTGATCCACGGATCGGGCAACCACGACGTCGAGCGGATCGTGGCCGACACCGAGAAGATCGTGCGTACCGAGGTCGACTTCTTCGGCGGCGAGCCGCCCTACGACCGCTACCTGTTCGTGCTGCACCTGACCCACGACCGCGGCGGCGGGCTCGAACACGACGACAGTTGCGCCCTGGCCTGGCCCAAGCTCGGCTTCCGCCCCGAGAAGCAGTACCGCAAATTCCTCACGCTGGTCGCCCACGAGTTCTTCCACGTGTGGAACGTGCGCCGCATCCGGCCCGAGGCGCTGCTCCCCTACGACTACGCGCGCGAGGCCTACACCACGCTGTTGTGGGTCTTCGAAGGCTTCACCACCTACTACGACGAGCTCTTCCCGGTGCGCGCGGGCTGCTACGACACGACCACGATGCTCGACCACCTGGCCGAACTGATCGGCCGCGAGGCGAGCCGCCCGGGGGGATCGGTCCAGTCGCTGGCCGAGAGTTCCTTCGACGCGTGGATCGGTCTGTACCGGCCGAATCCCGACACCCCGAACTCGCAGACCAACTACTACCTCAAGGGTCTGCTGGTGGCCTGGAAGCTCGACCTGTTCCTGCGCCGCGAGACCGACGACGCGCACTCCCTCGACGACGTGGTCCGGCACCTGTGGCACGAATACGGCCAGCGCGGCCGCGGGGTGCCCGAAGACGGGATGGTCGCGATCGTCCGCGAGGCCACCGGCGTGGACGTCACGGAGTTCGTGCGCGCGCACGTCGAGCGGCCCGGACGCATGGAGTACGACGACGTCCTGGCCCACGTCGGGCTCCGGCTGCGCCGCAAGCCCGTGCCGGAGGACGAGGAGACCCCCGCCTGGATCGGCGCCACGCTCGAACCGGGCGATTCCGGCACGCGTCTCGCACAGGTCTTCCACGGAGGACCGGCCCACGCGGCGGGGCTCATGGCCGGCGACGTGGTGATCGCCCTCGACGACCACCGGATCGGCCGCGACCTCGACGAGCGCCTGAAGATCCTGCGCCCCGGCGAGACGGTGCGCTGGACCGCCTTCCGCCGCGATCGGCTCGTGCAGGGCCGCATGACCCTCGGCGAGGACCCGGTGGGAACGCCGGAGATCGTCCCGCTCGAGGGTGCCGACCCGGCGCGCCGCGCGAGCTTCGAGCGCTGGACGGGCCGGAGCTTCGAAGAATCGGCCGGGCGCGGCGACTGAACGCCGACCGGAAAGCGCTCCCGCTCGGCCCCGGTCCTGGGCTAGAGTCGTCCGTCGGAGGAACGACTCGGACAGGATGTTCCGAGAACGGGGTCCAGTTGCGTCAGGGAAGACCACAGGATCATCGGCCGGCTCGCCGGCGCTGGCCGGCAGCGATCGCGACGGCGGTCTCGCTGCTGTGTCCGGCCGTGGCCCACGCCTCTCCGTGGAGCCCGCATCCGCTGCACGTGGAGATCCAGCGGATCTTCCTGATCGCGGTCGTCGCGCTGATCGTGATCTACCTGTTGCGGCACTACGTGTTCACGATCAACCGGCTCTTCGGACGGCAGCGCCATCCCTATCTCGACGTGGACGCCGCCGACTGGCCGCACGTGACCGTCTGCGTCCCCGCCCACGACGAAGAAGCGGTCCTGCCGCGAATCCTCGAGGCCCTGCTGCTCGTCGACTATCCGCGCGACCGCTTCCACGTGCTGGTGATCGACGACCGTTCGACCGATCGCACGGGGGAACTGCTCGACGTGTACGCCGAGCGCCATCCCCGTCGCATCACCGCCTTCCACCGGCGCGAGGGTCCGGCCGGCAAGGCGGCCGCCCTGAACGACGCCATGGAACTCGTCGACACCGACATCGTGCTGGTGTTCGACGCCGACTACCTGCCCGGTCGCGGCCTGATCAAACAGCTCGTCGCCCCCTTCTTCGACCCCGAGGTCGGCGCGGTCATGGGCCGCGTGGTCCCGCTCAACGCCGGCCGCAACCTGCTCACCCGCATGCTCGACCTCGAGCGTGCGGGCGGCTACCAGGTCGACCAGCAGGCCCGCATGAACCTGGGCCTGGTGCCGCAGTACGGGGGCACGGTCGGTGGCGTACGACGCTCGGCGCTCGAGGCCGTCGGCGGGTGGAACGTGAAGAGCCTGGCCGAGGACACCGACGCCACCTTCCGCCTGCTGCTCGGCGGCTGGAAGACGGTCTACCAGAACCGCTCGGAGTGCTACGAAGAGGTCCCCGAGACCTGGCCGCAGCGGATCGGGCAGGTCATCCGCTGGGCGCGCGGTCACAACCAGGCCATGTTCCGCTACACCGGTCCGCTGTTGCGCAGCCGTCGCATCGGATGGCGCAGCAAGCTCGACGGCGTGCTGCTGCTCGGGGTGTACGTCCTGTCGCCGCTGCTGGTGCTGGCCTGGGCGGCAGCGCTGTCGCTGTGGCACCTGGGCGTGAACGAATCCGGGGTGGTGATCGTGCTCGCGGTGGCCAGTTACGCCACGCTCGGCAACTTCGCGACCTTCTTCGAGGTCGCCGCCGCCACGCATCTCGACCGCACCCGCCGGCGCGCCCGGCTGCTGCCGCTGCTCGCCACCGGCTTCCTGGTCACGGCCCTGTCGGTCACCGGAGGTGCGTTCGTGCAGCTGGCCGCCCTGAGTCCGCACCGCAAGAACTTCTGGCACAAGACGGCGAGGAACGGCGACTCATGAGCGTGACCGTCGTCACCGTGCTGTTCTTCGCGCTCGTCGTGGGTCTGCTGCTGGTACCCCTGGTACCGGCGCTGCGCGAGATCCGCAGCCGCTTCGACGCCGAGGCCCTGCCCATCGCGGCCGACGGAAGGGTCTCGTCCACCTACTTCGCCGAGCGCTTCCGCGCCGTCCTGGCCGATCGGCTGGCCGGTCCGGTCGAAGAGGTCCGGGCGAACGGTCAGCTCCTGCGGGGCCGGATCGACGGGGGCGAGTCCTTCGTGGTGTTGCCCGCCGCGCAGACGCGGGTCCCGGTCGACCACGACTCGCCGGACGAGACCATGGTCCTGGCCGTGGGCGATCTCGAGGTCGAGCCCGAGCGTGCGGTGGGGCGCGAGGTCTTCGCCGAGGGCGACGTCCGGACCGGAGACCACGCCGTGCTGCGCGCCACGCTGGCCGACGGCGACGTCACACTGGGTGAGGGAACCACCAGCCTGCGCTGGATCCACGCCGACGGCGAGGTGCGGGTCGGGCCGCGCGCCCTCCTGCACGGGCGCGTGTCGGCCGGTCGCAGGATCCGTGTGGCCGAGGGCGTCCGGTTCGAGCGGCTGCACGCTCCCCGGGTCGAATTCGGCAACCCGATCGACCCCGAGCCCCGCCCGCCCGAGGACCTGCGACCGTCGGGCCCCGAGGACCTCGACCCGCGCACCGAGACCGCGGCCGGACGCACCATCGTCCACGGCGACGTGACCCTGCCGGCCGGCACGCGGTGGACGGGCGACCTGGTCGTGAGGGGATCACTGCGCGCCGGACCGGAAACGCGGATCGAGGGATCGGTGAAGGCACGCGGCGTGCACCTGGAGTCCTCGACCGTCGTCACCGGGTCGGTGGTCAGCACGAAGGGCGCTTCGATCGGGCCCGAGGTCCGGATCGACGGCCTGTTGATCACCGAGGGTCACGTGCGACTGGGCCACGGCAGCGTCGTCGGCCGCGAACCCGACACGGCGACCCTGCGGGCCGAGACCATCGACGTCGAGGCCGGCTGCGTGGTCCACGGTACGGTCTGGGTGACCGAAGACGGAGGATGGACCGAATCGTGAACTCGAGGACCGAGTCGAGCCATCGTGGCTACCGGGGCGGACTGATTCCGGTCCACCGCGCACTCAACCACCTGGAGCTGCGCAAGCGCGACGGCGCGCTCGGCGTGCTGTTCGTGATCGCGCTCGTGGTGGGCTGGGCCGTGGCGTGGCCCTTCGTGGTCCGGGCGTGGGCGGCGATCGGCCGCTTCGCCTTCGAGGTGCTCGGGGTCCCCGCCCAGGTCCCGGTGATCACCCGCGCCTTCGCGTTCGGCGTCGAGCTGACCGTACCGCGCTTCGACGTGGCGGCCGCGCTTCCCACGACCGCACAGTGGAACGTGGGACTGGGCGTGGTCGCGGTGGTCCTGCTGGTGTCGATCTTCCTGCCGACCCGCTCGCTGCCACTCGTCTACCTGCTCCGGCTCCTCGCGGCGGTGCAGGTGTCGTCGCAGATCGTCTTCGCGCTGTTCGCCCCGGCGTTCCCCTACGACGTGGGCGGAATGACCGAGACGCTCTTGCTGGCGAACCTGTTCGTGATCGGACTGGTGCCCGTGATCATGGGATTCGCCTACAACCCGCTGGCCTACGGGTGGTCGCAACGACTGGCCGCGGCGCTGCTACCCATGGCGCACCTCGCGGTCACGGTCCCTCTTCTGTACGTGGCGCACGCCTGGATCCTGCACCACGGATCGCTGCTGTGGATGCCGCTGCTGTTCTGGGCCTTCGGCCTGGTGTTGAGCGTGTTCTCGATCGTGGCGTTCTACGGGTGGGCCGTGAGCTGGCCCCACGCGGTCCGGGCACGGCCGCGGCGACGTCTACGGCAGCCCCGCGTCCTGGGCACCGTGCTGCTGACCTTGGTCGTCGTTCCCGCGACCGCCGCGGCCGACGACACGGTCGAGTCGATCCAGCTCGGGCTGGACGTCGGGCGCTACACCGAGGACCTCGGCGGGGCCGAGAGCGGCTTCGTGGCCTACACCCGCGAGCGCTCGGGCGTGGATCGCTGGCGCTTCGACCTGGGTTTCGCCTCGCGCTTCGACGACACCGGGCTCGGTGTCGGAGCGTCGTACGGCCGTCACCTCGGCGCGAACACGCTGGTGTCGGCGGGGCTCAGCACGGGCGGCGGCGACGTCGTCCAACCCGACCTGCGCTTCGACATGGGACTGCGGCGCACCGCGCTCCTCGACGGGCGCCTGCTCGTCGACCTGGGCTACACGCACATCGAGAACAAGGGCGACAACAGCAGCGACGGGGTCGGCGCGGGCCTGCTCTACTCGCTCGGCGGCGGCTGGTCGGTGGGTGCCGACGGGCGTGTCGACATCGGCCAGCCGGGGGACACCCAGGGCCACACGGTCGCCGTGTCGCTCCTCTACGGGATCTACCGCAAGCTCTACCTGTCGGCCCGGGCCGAGACGGGCCGCGTGGCCTACCTGCTGGTCGGTCCCTCCGACGCCCTCGTCGAGTTCGACAGCCGCGGTCTCCGGCTCGGCGCCACGTGGTACGTGCAGGAGGACCGCGGGGTGGGCGTGGAATTCTCGGTGCTCGACACCGAGGTCTACGACCTCACCAACGTCGGGCTGCGCGCCTTCCGCGAATGGTAGACGGGCCGTCGCGCCGCACCGTCACGGCGCTGACGGTCGCGGTGGCGTGGCCGGCCTTCCTGCCACCGCTCACGCTCCTGCTGTCGTGGCTGCACGTCCCGATCCCACCGGTGGCGGCCGGCGGAATCGTGGTCTCGGGACTCGCCATGGCCGTGCTGCTGGCCAGGGGCGCGGCCCGGGGAACCGACCCCTCCGCTCGTCGCGTCGATCCCCACGTCGCCGGGGCCGTCCTGCTCGTGGGCGCCGTCGCGGTCCACCACCTGGTCCTGACCTGGCAGCGTCCGGTGCTCGACTGGGACGGCCTGTACTACCACCTGCCGGCCGTCCACGGCTGGCTGCGCGCCGACCGCGTGGTCTGGATCGAGGGCACCGACGACGTACCCTTCGTCAACGGCTACCCCATGGCGCTCGAGACCATGGGACTCCTGCTGGTCCGATTGCTCGACCACGGCCGGTGGCTCGACGCCCTGAATCTGATCCTGTGGCCGGCCGGTGCGCTCGGCCTGGCGGCGACCGCTCGCGCCTGGGGCGCCCGCCGGCCCTGGCCGGCCGTCGCGGCCGTGTCCTTCCTTGCCGTCCCGGCGTGGCACCTGGGCAGTACGACCGCCTACGTCGACGTCGGGTTGGCGGCCGCCACCTGTGCCTTCGTCGCGGTGACGGTGTGGCGCCTGCGAGGGATCGACCACGCGGGGGTCGCGCTGCTCTGGGGAGCGGCGGCGGGCCTGACGGCGAGCGTGAAGGGCACCGGCCTGCTGATCGCGGCCCTCGGGGTGGTCCTGCTCGTCGTGGATCTCACGCGCCGGGCCCCGGATCGGCGACCGGCCGCCCTGCGGGCCCTGACGCTGGGTGTGGCGGTCCTGGTGCTGGTCGGTGGACTCTGGCCGGCACGTGCCCTCGTGCACGCGGGAAACCCCGTCCATCCCGTCGAGCTGCGACTGGGAGCGAAGGTCCTGGCCCCGGGGACCGACGCCCACGCGGCCGCCGCCCTGTCCACGCCCGCCGATCTCGCCGACGTTCCGGCCCCGCTGCATCCGCTGGCCATCTGGGCCCGTCCGTTCCGAGCGGTCGAGGTCTACGACCAGGCCGAGGGACTGGGCCCGGTCTGGACGCTGGGGGCCCTGCCGGCCCTCCTCGTGCTCGTTCTCACCCGGCGGCGCCTCGAGGTGCTGGGGCCGGTCGCCCTGGGTCTGGCCCTGCTGCTGGCACAACCCGCGCCGTGGTGGTCGCGTCTCACCCTGTGGATGCTCGCGCTCGGTCTGCCCGCCCTCGCCGCGGTGGCGTCGCGATCCCGGGGAAGGATCTCCGGCCGACTCGTCCCGGCGGCCGCCGTCGTGGTCCTGCTGGCCGGCGCGATCACGAGTGTCGGAGCGGTGCGGGCCGACCTCGCGCGAGGGCGGACCCCGGACGGCTACCTCGACTCGATCGAGTTCTACTTCCCGGAACTGGCTGCGCACCCGCGTCTCGACGAAGCCCTCGCAGCCGACGCGATCGGACGCAGTCGTTGGAGTCGGCAGGGTTCGCTGCTCGGCGGTGCGCTCGCACAGCCGGTCGGCGCACGGGCGGTGGTCCGGGTCGACGATCCGCGCGATGCACCGTCCGACCTCCGCTGGATCCTGTGGGACGTCACCGCGGCGGGCGATCCGCCGCCGCCCGGAGTCAGCGCGTGGCGACCCGTCGGACCGCCACGGAACGGCTTCCTGTTGCTCGTCCGGATCGCGGCCCCGAGGCGCTGAAGCGCTCTCCACCCTGCGCCTCTGTCAATTTGTGATGACCCGGAACGCCCCCTGGTCAGCCCTCTCCGCGCGCTCTATGTTGCGCCCGTTCCCGCGTGCACAACCCTCTCCCGCAAGGACGCCACGATGAGCGAGGAGACGATCCGCGACCTTCACCGACGCCGCGCCGAGTCCTACGCGGGCGGGGGCGAGAAGCGCATCGAGAAGCAGCACGCGGCCGGCAAACTCACCGCGCGCGAGCGCCTGAGCCTGCTCTTCGACCCCGACACCTTCCAGGAGATGAACCTCCACCTGCGGCACCGCGCCACGAACTTCGGGCTCGACCGCAAGGAGTTCCCCGGCGAAGGCGTGGTCACCGGTTTCGGATCGGTCGACGACCGCCCGGTCTACGTGGCCAGCCAGGACTTCACCGTGGGCGGCGGCAGCGTGGGCGAGGGCACCGCGCACAAGATCGTCGAGGTCATGGACGCCGCGCTGCAGACGGGCGACCCCTTCCTGTTCATCAACGACGGCGGCGGCGCGCGGATCCAGGAGGGCGTCGACGCCCTCAGCGGCTACGGCGACATCTTCTACCGCAACGTGCTGCTCTCGGGCGTGGTCCCGCAGATCAGCCTGATCATGGGACCCTGCGCCGGCGGCGCGGCCTACTCGCCCGCCCTGACCGACTTCGTGATCATGGTCCGGGGCGAATCGCAGATGTTCATCACCGGCCCGAAGGTGATCAAGGAGGTCACCGGCGAGGACATCGACGCGGAGTCGCTCGGCGGCGCCGACGCCCACGGAACACATTCGGGAGTGGCCCACTTCGTCGTGGACAGCGACGAAGAGGGAATCGCGCTGGCCAAGCGTCTGCTCACCTTCCTGCCCAGCAACAACACCGAGGACCCGCCTTTCGATCCGTCGTCGTGGGACGGCGAGGTCGTCAGCGACCCCGAGCTGAACGAGATCGTCCCGACCGATCCGCGGCAGGCCTACGACATCCGCGACGTGATCCGGCGCGTGATCGACAACGCCGACTTCGTCGAGATCCTCGAGCAGTTCGCGCCGAACATCGTCACCGGTCTGGCGCGGATCGAGGGCCGGGTGGTGGGCGTGATCGGCAACCAGCCGAAGGTCCGCGCCGGCGTGCTGGACATCGACGCCTCGTCGAAGGGCGCGCGCTTCGTGCGCTTCTGCAACGCCTTCAACATTCCGCTGGTCACCTTCGTCGACGTGCCCGGCTTCCTTCCGGGGGTGTCGCAGGAACAGGGTGGAATCATCAAACACGGCAGCAAGATGCTCTTCGCCTATGCCTCGGCCACCTGCCCCAAGCTGACCGTGGTGCTGCGCAAGGCCTACGGCGGGGCCTACCTGGCCATGTGCGCCAAGAGCATGGGTGCCGACCGGATCTGCGCCTGGCCCGCCGCCGAGATCGCGGTCATGGGCGCCGAGGGTGCGGTGAACATCCTGTACCGACGCGAGATCAACGAGGCCGAGGACCCGGTGGCCGAACGGGCGAAGCGGATCGCCGAGTACCGCGAGCTGTTCGCGAATCCCTACGTGGCGGCCGGGCGTGGACTCGTGGACGACGTGATCGAGCCGGCCGACACGCGCCTGTACCTGGCCACCTCGCTGCAGGTCCTGCGCAGCAAACGCGAGCTGCGGCCGCAGAAGAAGCACGGCCTCATCCAGCTGTAGATCGGACGCCCATGGAGCACACCGCGATCACCAGCACTTCGGACGCCGTGACCCTGGCCGTGGTCGGCTTCCTGATCGTGTTCATGGTGCTGGCCCTCACGGCGACCCTGGTCTGGCTGGTGGGCCGTTTCGACCTCCGGTGGCAACGCCACGAGCAGGTCACCGAGCAGCAGCGGACCGACCGGGAGCCCACGATCGACGCGACCACGGCGGTGATCATCGCGGCCGCCGTCGCCACGTACCTCGGGGGCCGGGCACGCATCCGCTCGGTCCGGCGTCTGATCCCCGCCGCGGGCGAGCCCAGCACCTGGTCGGCCCAGGGTCGCGCCACCCTGCTCGGTTCGCACGCGATCTCCGGCCGCCACGGTTCCTCGCGTCACCCATGAACCCTCCGGACCATCCGATTCCGACGGCCACTCCGCGCGCACACGCCGCGACCCGGCACACCGGCCGCAACCAGGAGACCAGTCGATGAAGCTGAAGATCACCGTCCACGGAGTCGCCTACGAGGTCGAGGTCGAAGTCCTCGACGCCGGAGACGGATTCGCCGCTCCCTCGGCCCTGCCTCCCGTCGCTCCGCGCCCGGGAACGAGCCCCACTCCGGCGCCGTCGAATCCCGCGCCGGCGGCGCCGAAGCCGGCCGAGGCCACCCCCGCCCCGTCGGGCGACAGCAAGGGAACGGTGAACTCGCCGATCGCCGGAACGGTCGTCGAGGTCCGCTGCTCGGTCGGGGATCAGGTCGACAAGGACCAGGTGCTGATCGTGGTCGACGCCATGAAGATGCACACGTCGATCGCCTCGCCGCTGGCGGGGAAGGTGGCCGCGGTGAAGGTCGGCGTGGGCGATGCGGTGCGCGAGAACCAGCCGCTCGTCGAGATCGGGTAGAGCGGGCCCGCCATGGACATCCTCCTGGACTTCCTGCAGGCCGGCGCGATCGGCAACATGACGTGGGGCAACTTCGTCATGCTCATCGTCGGTTGCGTGTTCATCTATCTGGCGATCACCAAGGACTACGAACCCCTGCTGCTCGTCCCGATCGGATTCGGGATCCTCGTCGGCAACATTCCCATGTCCGAGGGCATGGGGATCGGGGTCTACGAACCGGGCAGCGTGCTGTCGATCCTGTACCTGGGCGTGAGCCAGGGGTGGTACCCGCCGCTGATCTTCCTGGGCATCGGCGCGATGACCGATTTCTCCTCGCTGATCGGCAATCCCCGCCTGGTCCTGCTCGGGGCCGCGGCGCAGGCCGGGATCTACATCACCTTCCTCGGCGCCATCCTCATGGGTTTCGACGCCGAGCACGCCGCGGCGATCGGGATCATCGGCGGGGCCGACGGACCCACCGCGATCTTCCTGTCGTCGAAGATGGCCCCGGACTACCTGGGCGCCATCGCGATCGCGGCCTACTCGTACATGGCCCTGGTGCCGGTGATCCAACCGCCGATCGTGAAGCTGCTCACCAGCCGGCGGGAACGGCTGATCCGCATGTCGCCGAGCCGGCCGGTGAGCAAGCGCACGCGGATCCTCTTCCCGATCGTGGGCTTCCTGCTCACCACCATGCTCGCGCCGGGGGCGATTCCCCTGCTCGGCATGCTCTTCTTCGGCAACCTGCTCAAGGAGAGCGGCGTGACCGAGCGGTTGGCCAAGACGGCACGAACGGCCTTCGTCGACGTGATCACCATTCTTCTGGGCCTGACCGTGGGAACCTCGACCGACGCGACGCGGTTCCTCACGCCGCAGTCGATCCAGATCTTCATGCTGGGTGCGGCGAGCTTCGCGATCGCCACCGCGGCGGGCGTGATGTTCGCCAAGGGACTGAACCTGGTCGTGCGCGACAAGATCAACCCGATCATCGGGGCGGCGGGCGTGTCGGCGGTTCCGGACTCGGCGCGTGTGTGTCAGATGATGGGGGCCAAGGAGGACCCGCAGAACTTCCTGATCATGCACGCCATGGCGCCGAACGTGTCGGGGGTGATCGGTTCGGCCGTGGCCGCCGGCGTGTTCCTGGCGACCTTCGCTCGCTGAGAAGCCGGTCGATCAGTCGCGGTCGTGGCTGCCGACGCGGTCGGCCAGCTTGAAGTACTCGGTCACGCCGAAGTGCTCCCGCATGACCACGTCGGCCACCACGAGTTCGTTGCGGGCCGACTCCAGCCGCTCGATGACCGGCGCGTCCTCGGGGAGCTGCCCGGGGAGCTGCTCGAGGACTTCGCGGAAGGTCGCCAGGATCGTCTCGATGCGCGGCAGGACTTCCTGCGCCGGGTCGTCGTAACCCGGACGCGAGGATCCCGTCAGCACCCCCGACCGCGAGGTCGCACGATCGGCCACGTACATCCCACGCTCGTCGATCCGGAGTTCCCGCAGGTCGGAGGCGTGGTTGCTGCCGCTGTGCTTGCGCACGCTCACGAAGCGCTCGAGACGCCCGTGGCCTTCGGCCACCGAGAACTGGATCTGCGCGTCGAGGAGTTCGCCGAGATCCTGATCGTGGACGGTCGCGTCGCCGCGCATGTGCGACAGGCGCTGGATCAACAGCGCGGTGGCCCCCACCGACCGCAGCATCTCCACGAGCACGACCGTGTCGTCGTTCACCCCACGGGCGTCCTCGCACAGGTCGGCGAAGTCGTTCAGGGAGTCGAGGGCGAAGGCGTCGGGCGAGTGGGCCGCCACGGCCTCGAAGAGCCGATTGAGGAAGATCTCCGGGGTCATGCCGACCCAGTCGGCGCGCACGAGCTGGAGCTGTCCGGAGTCGACGGATCCCGACCAGTCCAGACCCAGCGAGGCGGCATCGGCGACGACCTGGCCGGGACTGCGGTGGAAGCTCACGAAGAGTGCCGGCTTCCCCCGGCGCATCTGCTCGTCGAGGAAGTGGTAGGTGAGCACCGTCTTGCCCGAGGCCTGGTAGCCGCTCACGCCGTTGACGCTGCCTTCCCACAGCCCGCCGTTCAGCATCGTGTCCAGGCCCGGCACCCCGGTCGAAACACGATCGCGGCGCGTGTCGCGGGTCTCGATCAGACCGAAGCGCACGTCCTGCGGACGCAGTCGCGGGTACACCACGAGACCCTCGGCCGACAGCGTGAAGGGATGACGGCCCGAGGTGTGTCCCTGTCCGCGCGTCTTGCGGATCTCGACCGAACGCAGGTTCTCGCCACCGCGAGCCCGGCGCCCGTTGAGGACGCGTATGGACGCGTCGACCAGGTACTCCTCGAAGGCGATGTCGCGCTCGTCGTTGCGTTCGAGCTCCTTGACCAGGATCGAGTTCACGCCCTGCAGTTTGAAGTAGCTGAGCACTCCGGCCAGGACCTCACGGAGCTCGGTCTCGCTGTCGGACACGCGCTTGAAGTGCGTGACGCTGTCGATGAGGATCCGCCGGACCCCCATCTGCTTCACCAGATCGTCGATCAGATCGTTGCGACCGTTGAAGGAGTCGAGCACGCGCTGGGGCGGCGTCCATACGATCCGCAGCTTTCCGGTGGCCTCGAGTTCCTCGAGATCGACGCCCTGGGTCCACGCCTCCTCGTAGATCTGCCGCGGGAACTCCTCGAAGCTGATGATCAGCCCCGGCTCGTCGTGCTGACGCACGCCTTCGGCGATCATGCGCACCCCGAAGGTCGTCTTGCCGCTCCCTGGCGGCCCTTCGATCAACAGGCTGTTCCCGCGCACGATACCACCCTCGAGCAGTCGATCGAGCCCGGGGATCCCCGTGGGCATGCGTCCGAGTCCGTTGCTCACGATCCCAGCTCCGTTCCGCAGTACTGGCACTCCGCCCACTCGGGGCGAACCGGAGCCAGACAGCTCTTGCAGAACACGCGGTGCCACTCCTGCTCGAGCGGCTGACCGCAGTGGGCACAGGCTTCCCAGCTCGACTCGACGGCCCGCGAGCAGCTCGGGCACTCCTGCTTGAGCCGCTCGTGGCAGAAGGGACACACGGTGAAGTCGAGGTCGACCACGTGCTGACAGTTCGTGCAGAGCTGCTCGCGCGGCTCGTCCGACAAGACCACGCGCTGGATCTCGGCGACCGTGGTCACGCCCTCGAGCACGGCGTGCCGGGCGAAGTCGGCCATGGACAGCATGCCGGCCTTCTTGGCGGCGTAACGGATCGCGTGCGGCGACGCTCCGCTCTGGATCAGCCCGTGGATCTGATCGTCCACGCGGAAGTACTCGAAGATGCCGCGCCGGCCGCGGTAGCCGGTCCCGGAGCAGCGCGAGCAGCCACGCCCCCGACGGAGCGGCCGCGGATCGGGATAACCGAGCAGCACCCGCTCGGTCTCGTTCATCGGGTACTCCTCGACACACTCCTCGCAGATCTCGCGCACCAGACGCTGCCCCAGCACGCCCCTGAGGGTCGCCGAGATCAGGTAGGGCTCCGCGCCCATCTCGAGCAGGCGGGTGATCGCCTGGCAGGCGTCGTTCGTGTGGATCGTGCTGAGGACCTTGTGCCCGGTCAGAGCGGCACGGCACGCGACGTCGACCGTGCGCACGTCGCGGATCTCGCCGACGAGGATCACGTCGGGATCCTGCCGGAGCAGCGCGCGCAGGCCCTCGGAGAAGCCGAAGCCGATCTCTTCGTTCACCTGCATCTGCGAGATGCCGGGCAGGGAGTACTCGATCGGGTCCTCGAGGGTCGAGATGTTCAGGGCTCCGCCCTCGAGCGAGCCGAGCGTGGCGTACAGCGTGGTCGTCTTGCCGCTTCCGGTGGGTCCGGTGACCAGGTAGAAGCCCTGCGGGTTGTGCAGGACCTCCGAGAATCCTTCGCGGACCGCCGGTGGCAGGTGGAGTTCGTCGAAGTCGAGCAGACGCTGGTCGCGCTGCAGGACGCGGGCGACGACCTTCTCCCCCCACTGCGAGGGCATGACGCTCACCCGCAGGTCGAGCTCCTTGCCCGCGGCGGCGAGGTGACAACGACCGTCCTGGGGCAGCCGATGCTCCGCGATGTCCATGTCGGCCATGATCTTCAGACGCGAGACCATGGCCGGAACCACCGAGCGCGGCAGGCGAACCACGTTCTGCAGCACGCCGTCGAGCCGCAGGCGGCACCACATGCCGTCTTCCTGGGGTTGCAGATGGACGTCGGTCGCCCCGCTGCGCGCGGCCTCCTCGAGGACCGCGGTCACCAGTTCCGCGGGTTCTTTCGTCTCGGACCACCGGCGCGCTCCCTCGAATCCGGTCGAGACCCGGAGTTCGCGGCGCTGCATCACGTCACGGTCGGGTGTACCAGCAGCCGTCGGTGTCGCGGGTTCCGGCTTCGATCCCGGCGCCAGTTGCAGTCTCGGGTAGTGCTCCTCGATCGCGTCGAGGATCTCGAAGGCGGGCGCGACGCGGGCGACGATCCGGTGACGACTGGCCGCCTGGAGCTTCTGCACGACGGTCGAATCGTCGGGCCACTCCATCGCGACGCGCAGTTCGTCCCCATCGACGGTCAACGGCAGGGCCCGGCAACGGCTCGCCACGTCGCGGGGAAGGACCTGCAGCGCCTCCAGATCCGGAATGGCTTCCTCCAGGTCGATCGACGGGCAGAAGGTGTGGTTCTCGAGCAACTGCAGGAGCTGCGGTCGCGAGAAGACGCCTTCGTCGAGCAGGACGCGCTCGAGGCCCTGGTCCCGCTCCCGGGCCAGACCCGCGAGTTCCTCCACCCGGGACAGCGGCAGGATCTGGTGCCGTCCGAGGAGAGTTCCCAGTCGTGTGTCGAGCACGCCGGTGACCATCGACGACCGCCGGTACGGAAGGAATGACCGCCCGCCGGCAGATCATCGCCGTCGGGTCGGTCGACACGCCGCACGGGAGCCCCGAGGGCTCCGTGGACCGGTCCTCGGTCCTGGTCTGCCGGAATCGTGCCAGGAGCCCCCGCGATCGCGTGAGGGCTCCTGGCCGGAGGATCACTTGACGAGCGTGAGTTTCCGCTGGTCCGATCCGCTCGGTGTCCGCAACGACACGAAGTAGGTCCCGCTGGCCACCTGACGACCGTCGTCGTCGGCCCCGTTCCACACCACCTCGTGGCGACCGGCGTCCTTGGGGGTCGCACCGAGCAGCGTCCGCACGCGCTCGCCCCGCACGTTGTGGACGATCAGCGTCACGGTGCCGCGTTCGCGCAGGTCGAAGGCGACGGTCGTGCGCGGGTTGAAGGGATTCGGCTTCACCCCGTGGATGCGGCTCGCGGTGACCGCGCCCGGGCCGGGCGGTGCGTCGGTGACCCCGGCGTCGATCCGCAGCGCGAACTCGGCGTCGAGCTCGAGGTCCGCGGTGGTCGTCTTCCACACCACGAGCGCGTGGGTGCCCGCAACGGGAACGTCGACCGTGATCCACTCGCTCTCGCCGGCCCCTTCGAACCACGAGGCCGCCAGCGCATCGCTCTTCGACGCGAACACGGTCTCGGGGTCGTGCAGCGAGAATCCGAGATTCGCGCCCCCCGACAGGTTCTGCAGCTCCATGACGTGGATTCCCGCCTGCAGCTCGACTTCGAAGAGTCGCGCCACGTGTCCGGCGGAAATCGTGTGCGGACCTCCCGCGAGTGCCACGGGCGAACCGATGTCGACCGACGACACGGCCTCGGCCGTGTAGCCCGTACCGCCCTGGTCGAGCACGCCGACGTCGAAGGCGCGGTAGGAGGTCTGCCCGAAGTTCACGAGCAGCAGGTCGCTCTGCTGCGGACCCCAACCGCTGTACGCGAGATTCGTGCTGAAACCGTCCTTGGCCCCGGTCGAGGTCTCGTGCCAGCGGATGTCGACGTCCGAGCCGTTGGCCGGCATCGTCGCCACCATGCCCCAGGTCCCGCCGGAGGCGGTCGCCTCGAACACGGGGCTGCGGAGGCCGTCGGCGTTGAACCACTTCGCCTCGGCGGTGCTGATCTCGTCCCAGCCGACGGTGCGCGCCGAGGGTTGGTCGCGCGTGACCGGAGTGCCGAGGGTCAGCGGCAGCGGCGTCCACACCCACTGCTCGCCGAAGACGTTGTTCTCCTCCGAGATCTCCTCGTACTCGTCGAGGGGATCGGCCACCAGGGTGAGGGTATGACGACCACCGTCGACGTTCACCGGCCCGCGTCCGAGAACGGT
>DATFKK010000035.1 GCA_035268685.1 Candidatus Krumholzibacteriia bacterium
AGGGTCTTGTAGCCCACCTGCGTCGCGTGGACGCTGTCGGTGTAGTAGTGGCCGAGCTCCGGCTGGTGGCACAGATCGGCGCACTTGTTGTTCTCGCCCTCACTGGGATCCACGTCGAAACCCTCGTGAGCGACGTCCTTCGTGTTGCGGCCCTCGTTGCCACCGTGGCAGCCGATGCAGCCCAGACGCATGTGGACTTCGGTGTCGTTCAGGAATTCTTCTCCGCCTTCACCGGTGATGAAGACCTTGGCCCATGCCTCCACCGGAGGCACCGAGCCGCCTCAGCCTTCGCCTTCGGCTTCGCCCTCTCCCCCGTGCGGATCCTCTTCTTCCGACACGGTGGCGCGCAGGGCCTCTTCGCTGGTGTGGCATTCGATGCAGGTCAGCTGCACGTCCGCCGTGATGGGGCCGGTCAGGCCGCCGTTGTCGTCGATGTCGTCGTCGTCGCTGCAGCCGACGGGGCCGAGCGTGAAGGCGAAGGTCACGACGAGCAGTGAGAGCAGCGCTCGTTTCGACATGGGCTCTCTCCGTTGCTTCCGTCTCGAGTCGGGGGAAACCCGGGACCGCGGGTCCACGGGTGGCGGGACGGGGGTCCCGAGCGTTCGGAGGGGGACGGAAGCGAAGGCGGTGCCGACCGCGGGTCGGGAATCGTGACAGGGCGTACAACCTATATTCCGGCCACGGAATACAGCGGTTTCCGCCCCCCAACGCGTGGTTTCGGGGAGGCCCGGAATTCTGCGCGCAGCCCGGCGTTCACGATTTCACACCATGGCCGAGCGATCCGGGCTGGCGGGAACCGGGGGGCAGTGGACATCCTGTCCACCGGACCCGGGCCGACCGCACCCTCCCCTGACAAACTGTCGAGCGGATGCGAACGTCCGGGCCCGTCCTTCATCGCGTGGTGGAAGTATGAACAACGGTGGAACAGAACGTCCCGACGAGGCCCTGGAGCCCGGGACGGTCCTGGTCGTCGACGACGAGGAGCAGATGCTCCGGTCGCAGGAGCGGATGCTCGTGCGCGAGGGCTACGCGGTGCTGACGGCGACCAGCGCCAACGAGGCCCTGGATCGGCTCCGTGGGGCCGACCACGACGTCGACGTCGTGCTGACGGACCTGCGGATGGAGGGAATGGACGGGATGCAGTTCGTCGAGACGGCGAAGCGCCTGTACCCCGACCTCGAGATCATCATGATGACCGGCTACGGCACGATCGAGACGGCGGTCGAGGCCATGCGGAAGGGTGCCTACGATTTCCTGCCCAAACCCTTCAAGCGGATGCAGCTCCTGAAGATCGTGAGCCGGGCGATGGAGCGTCGATCCCTTCTGGCCGAGAACCGTCGCCTTCGGCAACAGGTGGCCGACGGTGGCGGTCGCAGCGTGGTCGGCAACAGCGACGCCATGCGCCGGGTTCTGGACATGGTGGCGCAGGTCGCACCGAGCGAGGCCACGGTCCTGATCCTCGGTGAGAGCGGGACCGGGAAGGAGGTCGTGGCCCGGGCGATCCACGAGGCCAGCGACCGGGCGCGCAAGCCCTTCGTCAAGGTCAGCTGTGCGGCCCTCCCCGACAGCCTGCTCGAGGCCGAACTCTTCGGCTACGAACGCGGCGCCTTCACCGGAGCCGACCGCCGCAAGCCCGGCCGCTTCGAGCTCGCCGACGGCGGCACGCTGTTCCTCGACGAGATCGGCGACATTCCCCTCGAGATGCAGGTCAAGCTGCTGCGGGTGCTCCAGGAGCGCGAGTTCGAACGGCTCGGCGGCACGCAGACGATCGGGGTCGACGTCCGTGTCCTGGCGGCGACCCACCGCGACCTGCGCCAGCAGGTCGAGAAGGGCCGTTTCCGTGAGGATCTCTACTACCGGCTGGCCGTGATTCCTCTCGAGGTCCCGCCTCTTCGTGTACGACCGGACGACGTCCCGCTGCTCGCCGCACACTTCGCCGCGAAGTACGCGCGCGACGACACGCGGATTCCGGCACTCCTACCCGAGACCAACGAGGCCCTGGTCCGCTACGACTGGCCGGGCAACGTACGGGAACTCGAGAACGCCATCGAGCGCGCGGTCGTGCTGTGCAAGGACGGTGTGATCGGACCGCACGACCTTCCACCCCACGTGGGCACGCGACAGGGCGAGCGTGACGGCGCCTACCTCAAGGTTCCGATCGGCACCACCATGCGCGAGGTCGAGGACCTGCTCATCGACCAGGCCCTGCAGTTGAGCCAGGGCGACAAGCAGAAGGCCGCGGCACTCCTCGGGATCAGCGCCCGGACGATCACCCGTCACCTGAACGCGCGGGAGGACTGAGGACGGGAGCGACGACCGCCGCCCGGCCCCGCTTCGATCACCTCGGACCGTCCTTCAGCCGGCCTCTGAGCACGACCCGGACGTCGTCGACGTCGAGGCCCTCGAGCTCGTGGATGCCCGAGACGCGCAACCGGTCGATGGGGATGTCGACGATCCGCCCCGTCTCCTCGTCGATGAAGTGATGATGGGGCTCGGTGTTGGCGTCGAACACCCCGGCGCCGTCGTCGAAGCTGTGCGACTGCAGCAAGCCCTTCTCGGCGAACAGGTTGAGCGTGTTGTACACGGTCGCCCGCGAGATCACCGGGAAGTCCCGCCGGACCTCCGACCAGACCTGGTCGGCGGTCGGGTGGTCGTCGGTGAAGAGGACGTATCGCGCCACCGCCACCCGCTGGGCGGAGGGCTGGATCCCCTCGGCGCGCAGGAGCTCGGTGATGTGGAGGGCATCATGGGCCATGAGATTGGAATATGTCCAAAGGAGGACCCTGTCAACGGACGTGGGTCACATCACCGGACTGGCGCGTCAGGAGGATGAAAGAGATATTCAGTATCATCGAATCGAGGCCGAAGACCCGGGAACCGGTCCCCGACGGAGGAATTCCCCATGATCATCTGCCATTGCCGCGGCATCACCGATCGTGACGTCCAGGCCGCGATCGACCGCGGCGCCAGCTCCATGCGGCAGGTCACCTGCCACGGCCCGGCGAAGGGATGCTGCGGGTCGTGCGGAACGACGATCCGCGGTATGCTGTGCGAATCCCTGCAAACCTCCGATCATCCCGGGAGCGAATCCGCATGAAGGTCGACGCCGCCATCGTCGAAGCGCTGAACGACGTCCTCACCGCTGAACTCACCGCCATCAACCAGTACTTCATCCACCACAAGATGTGCGCGAACTGGGAGTACCAGCGCCTGGCCAAGCTCTTCTACGACGAGTCCATGGAAGAGATGCAGCACGCCGACAAGGTGATCGATCGCATCCTGTACCTGGACGGCGTTCCGAACATGCAGCGCTACTTCAACGTGCTGGTGGGCGAGAACGTGAAGGAGATGCACGAGGTCGACCTGAAGCTCGAGACGACGCACGTCGAGCGCCTGAACAAGGCCATCGTCCTGTGCCGCGAACACGGCGACAACGGTTCGCGTCTGATGCTCGAGGAGATCCTGGCCGACACCGAGGAGGCCGTGGACTGGAACGAGGCCCAGCTCGAGCAGATCGAGACGATGGGGATCCAGAACTACCTCTCCCAGCAGATCCGCCCCGAAGCCTGATCCGGCTCCGGGCGGACAACCTGTCCGAGGCTTTTCGGAGCCAGATCGTGGACTGCAGACAAATTGTCCGAGCGCTCGAATCGCACCGGGAGGACACCCGGTGCGATTTCGCGTATCCCCCGCGCCAAGTCGCGCAGTTCCAAGGGCTTGGGCCTGTGTCACAACATTGGCCGATCGGCGCGGATCGGCGAGGTGCGCACCGTGCTGCATCGAGAAGTGCCCGAACACACCAGCAGCGCAAGGAGCTCCTGGACATGGAAACCACCAAACATCAGCAGGATCGTGGCACGGTCGAGATCGAGGCGGATCTCTGCAAGGGATGCGGCCTTTGCATCGCCATGTGCCCGAACGATCTCCTGGTCCGATCCGAGGACCTGAACCGCCGCGGATACCGGTACGCGCAGTACGTCGGCTCCGGCTGCACCGGCTGCGGGATCTGCTTCCACGCCTGCCCGGAGCCGGGCGGCATCACCGTGACCCGCTTCCGCTAGGGCGCGTCGAGGAGGAATCATGAGTTCGACCCGAACCGAATCGAACGGCACGCCCGCGAAGACCGAACGCCGTGGCTTCCGGTGCAAGGACGCGCGCGAGGCGTCGACCGGCACCCTCGACACCGCCGGGCGCAAGGTCCCCTTCACACCTCCCGCCGACGCGGCGCCCGTCTTCATGAAGGGCAACGAGGCCATCGTGCACGGCGCTCTGCTCGCCGGCGCTCGCAGCTTCTTCGGCTATCCGATCACGCCGGCGAGTGAGATCGCCCACACCGCGGCCGCTCTGTTCCCCGCCACGGGCGGGGTGTTCCTGCAGGCCGAGAGCGAAGTCGCCGCCATCAACATGGTCTACGGCGCCGCCTCGTCCGGGGTCCGTTGCATCACGGCGAGCAGTTCGCCGGGCATGAGCCTGAAGCAGGAGGGCATCAGCTACTCCGCGGGCAGCGAGCTGCCCATGGTCATCGTCGACATCATGCGCGGCGGCCCCGGCCTGGGGAACATCGCTCCCGAGCAGGGCGACTACTTCCAGATGGTCAAGGGCGGCGGTCACGGCTGCTACAAGATGCCGGTCCTCGCGCCGAACAGCGTGCAGGAGATGTGCGACCTGACGATGACGAGCTTCGACATCGCCGATCGCTACCGTACGCCGGTGATCGTCCTGGCCGACGGTCTCGTGGGCCAGATGAAGGAGCCCGTCTACCTGCCGAAGCCGGTCACCGACCTGCCCGACAAGACGAACTGGAGCGTGCAGGGCACGCCCGAGACGCGACAGAACCTGGTGTGCTCGATCTACCTGAAGCCCGACGAGCTCGAGGCACACATCGAGCACCTCGAGCAGAAGGCGGCCACGATCGCCGAGCGTGAGACGCGCTGGGAAGAGTACCGCACCGACGATGCCGAGATCGTCCTCGTGGGCTACGGCATCGTGAGCCGCATCCTCAAGGGCGTGGTCGACGCCGGCCGCGAGCAGGGCATCAAGCTCGGTCTGGTGCGCCCGATCACGCTGTGGCCCTTCCCGGTCGACGCGCTGCGCGCGGCCGTCGAGGGCAGTGATGCCTGCATGGTCGTCGAGATGAGCACCGGCCAGATGGTCGAGGACGTCCGCCTCTCGGTCGGCGACCTCGCTCCGGTGTGGTTCTACGGACGCGCGGGCGGCAACGTGCCGGCCGAGGAAGACATCCTCGAGGAGATCGTCGTCAATCGGGCCAAGGCCACTGGGGAGGCGAAGTCATGAAGACCATGCACAAGCCCGAGAGCTTCTACGGGAACTTCGAACGCAAGGGCGGCGCCGAACCGGCGGCCACGCACTACTGCCCCGGCTGCGGGCATGGCGTGATCCACAAGCTCATGGCCGAGGTGATCGACGAGCTGGGCATCCGTGATCGCGTGGTCCTGATCAGCCCCGTCGGCTGCTCGGTCTTCGCCTACTACTACTTCGACACCGGCAACGTGCAGGTGGCGCACGGTCGCGCACCGGCGGTGGCGACGGGCATCAAGCGCTCGCGCCCCGACAGCATCGTGATCAGTTACCAGGGCGACGGAGACCTCGCGGCCATCGGCGGGAACAACATCCTGCAGGCCGCCAACCGCGGCGAGAACATCAGCGTGATCTTCGTGAACAACGCGATCTACGGCATGACCGGCGGTCAGCTGGCGCCCACGTCGCTGCTGGGCATGAAGACCACGACCACGCCGGAGGGCCGCGCCTTCGCCGACTACGGCGCACCGATGAAGGTCGCCGAGTTGATGAGCGGTCTCGATGGTGTGAGCCTGGCCGCGCGCCACAGCTTGACCACGGCCGGCAACATCACCAAGACGAGGAAGGCCATCAAGAAGGCCCTGAAGTACCAGATGGAGGGCAAGGGGTTCTCGTTGGTCGAGATCCTGAGCCAGTGCCCGACCGGTTGGAAGATGGACCCCGTCGACTCGCTCGACTGGATCGAGGAGAACATGGTCCCGATCTTCCCGCCGCAGACCTACAAGGACGAGCCCCACGAGCGGCCGACGCCGCCGGACCCGGGTGTCTACGACCCAAAGCTCGTCGACGAGGTCGTCCGGGGGGGCGGACGTGGTGACGAAGTGATGCGGACGCACGAGGGAGTGCCCTGGGCCGCCGCCTTCGAGAAGGGCGAGCAGGTCGAATCCTTGAAGATCAAGGCGGCCGGTTTCGGTGGCCAGGGCATCCTCATGCTCGGTGAGCTGGTGGCCAAGGGGAGCACCCGCGAGGGCATGCAGTCGACCTGGTTGCCCAGCTACGGGCCCGAGATGCGCGGAGGGACCGCGAACTGCTCGGTGGTCGTCAGCCGCAACGAGATCGGCAACCCCACGGTGGTCGAGTCGAACGTGCTGATCGCCATGAATCGCCCGTCGCTCGAGAAGTTCGAGGCCGAGCTCGAACCGGGCAGCGTGTTGATCTACGACAACAGCCTGATCGACGTCGAGCCCACACGCGACGACCTGCGGGTCTTCGCCATTCCGGCGACCAGGATCGCCGACGGGCTCGGCAGCGGGAAGGTCGCGAACGTGGTCATGGTCGGAGCCCTGATGAAGGTGCTGGGCTTCCCGGGCCAGGACGCGCTCGAGAACATCGTCGGACAGCTCGGCCGCACCGAGCAGATCCGCGCGGCGAATCTCGAGGCGCTGAAGGGTGGAGCCGACGCCGTCGAGTTGGCGACCACCTGATCACGCTGGGGAGTGGTCTTCGGTTCGGGCAAAGGTCTGATGCCCGTCGGCTCACGAAGGCGAGACGTGAGCCGGCAGCCAGACGAGGAAGGCCGCTCCCCCCGTTTCCGCTCGTCCGGCCGTGAGGTGGCCCCGGTGATCCTCCACGATGCGCTTGCAGACGGCGAGCCCGAGCCCCGTTCCGTTGGGCTTGGTGGTGTAGAAGGGGTGGAAGATGCGTTCCAACCCCTCGGGCGGGATTCCGGGCCCGTCGTCGAGGACCCGCAACAGGACACCATCTTCGTGCGGACCGAGCTGCAGCTCGACGCGACCACCCTCTTTGAGCGCCTGAAGAGCATTCATCGTGAGATTCAGGACGACCTGCTCGAGCTGGTTCGCGTCGCCGTGGACCGTCGGCAGGTCCTCCGCCACCGTGAACGCGAGCTCGGTCTTCTGCTTGCGGGCAGTGTGGCGGACGAGGCGTTCGATCCGCTCGAGCACGTGCTCGAAGCGGAGTTCCTCCATCTCCGGCTTCTCCGGGCGCGCGAACTCGAGCAGGTCGCGCACCAGGCCGCCGATGCGTTCGGCCTCGTGAAGCATGACCTCGAGGTCCTCACGGCGCGGATCGTCGTGGTCGAGATCGAGCAGCAGGAACTCGGCGCTGTTGCTGATCACGCCGAGCGGCGTGCCGATCTCGTGGGCCAGCGCAGCGGCCATGTTGCCGACGGCGCTCATGCGCTCGGTGAAGGCCATCTTCTCGGCCGCGCGTCGGCGTTCGGTGACGTCGCGCAGCACGAAGCTGAAACCGTTCGGCCGGCCGCTGCCGTCCAGGAGCGGAGTGCGGCTCAGTTCCACCCACACCGCGGCGCCGGTTCGGGCGACCAACTCGATCTCGCGTTTGGCGATCGTCGCGTGCGGATCGCTGGGCGTGAAGACCTGCAGCGTGTCGTCGTCGACCTCGTCGAAGAGTTGATGAATGGAACGTCCGACGGCCTCCTCGATCGACCAGCCGAAGATCGACTCTGCGCCCCGGTTCCAGAAGCGGACGGTGTTCTGTCGATCGACGGCGAACACGGCGTCGTTGCCGTTGCGGATCGCGCTCACCAGGAAACGTTCGCGCCAGGCGTGCCCACCTGTCCGGCTCGGGTCGGGAAGCGGAATCAGGATCGCCGCGACGCTTCCGCTGCCGTCACGAATGGGCGTGAGGACGACACGGAACGAATGGATACGACCGGACTCGTCCCGAATGGTGCGCACGGTCTCGATCGTGCGGCCCGTGCGTTGGACCTGCGGGGGAATGCAGTCCTCGCACCGTGTGTCGCCCGGGTTGAGGCCGGTGAAGCAGTGCTTCTCACACACCTCGAGACGCGAAGCCATCGATTCGCGGTAGGCGCGATTGGTCCAGACGGGGCGCAGATCCCCGTCGAGCACGATCACGCCGGTGTCGAGCGCGTCGAAGAGCGAGCGTGCGGAATCGAGAGCCGTGAGGTCGATCATGGATGACAGGGTCGCCTCGACGGTCGCGGCCGTCAACTCGGCGCAGGCGCCCTGGGCGGGCTCGGCGCGCAACGGCGTGTGCCCGGCGTGCCGCGCCGAGATGGGCGATCCTCGGTCGCGCCGTTATCGCTACGCGTTCATCGCGTGTCCGGAGTGCGGGCCGGGCTACACGGTCACCCATCGCCTGCCCTTCGCCCGGGTGAACACCACCTTCGCACCCTTCGAACCCTGCGAGGACTGCTGGGAGGAATTCGAGGATCCCGGCAGCCGCCACTTCGGCTCGACCACCATCTGCTGCCCGGACTGCGGTCCGAGCTATTGGATCGAGCCCGCGCCTCCGATCGACGACGCGATCGACGAGATCGACAGTGCCGTCCGTGCGCTACGGTCGGGAGCGATCCTGGGCCTGAAGGACACCTGCTGCTTCCGCTTCGTCGCCCGGGCGCGCGACGTGCAGGCGGTCGAGCGTCTGCGGAGACGCATGGAGGAACCCGACACGACCTTCGGGCTGATGGTCGCCGACGTTGCCGCGGCCCGGGAGATCGCCGACGTCAGCGAGTCCGCGGTCACACTCCTGGAGGATCCGTCGGCGCCCCTGGTCCTGCTGCCTCGGCGGGAGTTCGGCGGCTGGCTCGACGCCGCGACCGCCCGCGGCGGCGAGGTGGCCGTCATGCTGCCGCGGGCCGCTGTCCACTTCCTGCTGATGGATTCCCTGGGCGAACCCCTGGTCGTGGCCCGGGCGGCGCGTCGCGACGACGTGGCGGTCCTGGAGAACGACGACGCGCGCGAAGACCTCATGGACGTCGCCGACGCGCTCGTGCTGCACGATCTCGACCTGCACGCCGGCTGCGAGGACTCCGTGCTCCGCGTCGAGGACGACCGGCCGGTGGTCCTGCGCCGTGCGAGCGGCCTGGCGCCGCGTCCGCTGCTGCTGCCGTGGGAGGTTCCTCCCATGCTCGCGATCGGCGGGACGCACGAGGTCGCGATCGGCGTTGCCGAGGGGAACACACTGCGGTTGAGCCAGCCCGTCGGCGACCTCGGCACTTCGCGGGCTGCGGCCGCCTTCCGGCGCACCGTCGACCGGATGCTCGCCCTCTGGGGGTGCGAGCCCAGGTGCGTGGTGGCGGACCCGATCCGGGAGCAGCCGGCGCGGGCCCTGGCCGCCGAGCTGGGAGCCCGGACCGTGCTGGTCGATCATCACCACGCCCACGTGGGGTCGATCCTGGCCGAGCACTGCATCGAGTCTCCGGTCCTCGGGGTGTCGCTCGACTCCTCCGGCCAACTGGTCGATCCGGAGCTCGGTGCCGGCCGCATCCTCCGGATCGAGGCCGGCCATGGTGATCTCCTGGAGACGATCCCCGGCTTCCGGGTGCCCGGCGCCGACGCAGCGCCGCGCGATCCGTGGCGGGTGGCGGTCGGCCTGATCCACGATGCCTGTGGTCCGGCACTCGCCGAGTTGTGGGCGCACCGGTTGGCCACCGATGCCCAGACCGCGGACAGTGCGCTGTCCATGCTCACCCATGACGTCGGCTGCGTGACCGTCCACAGCTTCGGGAAACTCTACGACGCGGCTGCCGCCGTGCTGGGCGTGGCGCGCCGCACGTCGTCGGCCGGTGTCGCGGCCCGGCGCCTCGAACTGGTGGCCGGCGTTGCCGACGCCGAGTCGACCGACGTCGAGACCGCCCGTCTGGAGCCGGCCAGTTTCCTCGCCGCCTGGATCGAACGCCTCCTCGCCCGGGCCGAGGACGACGGCGATCTCGTGGAGGACGCGCGCTGGGTGCAGCGTTCCCTGTCGGCCTGGGTGGCCCGGCGCGCCTTCGACATGGCCGAGTGCCAGGGTCTCGACGTGGTCGCCGCCGGCGGTGGCTGCTTCTCGAACCCCTGGCTGCGCCGGGGATTCCACGTGCGCGCCCGGGAGACGGGCCGGCGTCTGGCCCTGAACGAGAGCATCCCGGCCGGGGATTCCGGACTCGCCGTGGGCCAGCTCTGGATCGCCGCGCGCCGGGCTGCGTGCTGAGCAGACCGTCGCGTTTCCACCGACGACCGATCCTGTTATGTTGCCCGTTCGGCGACGCGGCCGTGTCGCCGACATGCATCGCCCCCGTGTTCCGACGGAGCCCCAATGGATCAGACGAAGAGCCAGTCCCTGCTCGAACGCGCGCGCAAGGTCATCCCCGGTGGTGTGAACTCGCCGGTCCGTGCCTTCGGCGGCGCGCACGTGGTGTCCCCGTTCATCGTCCGCGGTGAAGGGGCCTGGTTCGAGGACGAGGACGGGAACCGCTACGTGGACTACATCGGGAGCTGGGGTCCCCTGGTCCTGGGTCATGCCCATCCGGCCGTGGTCGACGCGGTGAAGGCCGCCGCCGAGCGCGGCACCAGCTTCGGCACCCCGACCGCGTCGGAGATCGAACTCGCCGAGCTGCTGTGCGAACGCGTGCCGAGTCTCGACATGGTCCGCCTGGTGAGCAGCGGAACCGAGGCCACGATGAGCGCGGTCCGCGTGGCCCGCGGCGCCACCGGGCGCGACAAGTTCGTCAAGTTCGTCGGCTGTTATCACGGCCACGGCGACGCCTTCCTCATCGAGGCCGGCAGCGGCCTGGCGACCCATGGCACGCCCAGCAGTCCGGGCGTCCCCGCGGCCACGGCGCAGGACACGTTGACCGTTCCGTACAACGACCTCGAGGGCGTGACGAAGCTCTTCGAGCAGAACCGCGACCAGGTCGCCGCCGTGATCGTCGAGCCGGTGGCGGGGAACATGGGCCTGGTGAAGCCGAAGGAAGGATTCCTCGAGGGTCTGCGGAGTCTGTGCGACGAGCACGGTGCGGTACTGATCTTCGACGAGGTCATGACCGGCTTCCGGGTCGGGCCCCAGGGGGCGCAGGGGCGCTACGGGGTGACACCCGACATGACCACGCTGGGCAAGGTGATCGGGGGCGGTCTGCCCGTGGGTGCCTACGGGGGCCGCCGCGAACTCATGGAGCAGGTCAGTCCTGCCGGTCCGATCTATCAGGCCGGGACCCTGAGCGGCAATCCGCTCGCCGTGGCCGGCGGTCTCGCCGCGCTCACCGAGCTCTTCCGCGATCCGTCGATCTTCGACCGGGTCGAGGAGACCACGAAGATGCTCGGCGAGGGACTCGAGAGTGCCGCGTCGGACGCAGGCATCCCGCTCCGGGTGCAGAGCGCGGGAAGCATGGGGTGTGCGTACTTCACCGACCGTCCGGTCGAGGACTTCGCCGGCGCCGCGGCGTGCGATGCCGAGCGCTTCTATCGTTTCCATGCGGCCATGCTGGAGCGGGGCGTCTACCTCGCACCGTCTCCCTTCGAGGCCTTCTTCGTGGGAGCGGCCCACGGTCCCGACGAAGTGGCCCACACGCTGAACGCCGCGGCCGAGAGTTTCGCCCTGCTGTAGCCCCCTCGACGGAGCCCCATGGCCCCGAACGCAGAAGATCGTCGCCCGCTGGCACTGGGAATCACCGGCGCCAGCGGCGCACCCTACTGGGTGCGCTTCGTCGAGGTCGCCGTCCGCGCGGGCGTGGAGCTGCACGTGGCGGCCAGCGGCAACGTCGACACCGTCTGTCGCGCCGAGCTCGGGGACGACTTCGAGACCTGTCTGGAGCGGGCGATCGAGCGCTCCGGCGTGGGAGACGATGGCGCGAAGCGCGTCCGGGTCTTCGACAAGCGCGACTACCACAGTCCCATGGCCAGCGGCAGCGCCCGCTACGCCGGCATGGTGATCCTGCCCTGCAGCATGGGGACCATGGCCCGCATCGCCCACGGGACCAGCGACGACCTGATCAGCCGTGCGGCCGACGTCGCCCTGAAGGAGCGTCGGAAGCTCGTGCTGGTGCCCCGCGAGACCCCGCTCAGCCTGGTCCACCTCGAGACCATGTCGAAGGTCACCCGCGCCGGTGCCGTGGTGCTTCCCGCCATGCCCGGCTTCTACCACCGGCCGGAATCGATCGACGACCTGGTCGACTTCGTCGTCCAGCGGATCGCCGACCAGCTCGATCTGGACGTCGAGCTCACGCGACGTTGGGGCCAGCGGGGCCGCTGACCCGGAATCGGATGGATGCCAGTCCTCCGACCCGCGGCACACGGGATCGCCCTTCCCGCAGTTCGTCCGAGATCGGACGTTTGTTGACGGGATCCCGGCGTTCGTACACCATTCCGGCGGCCTGCGCTTCCCGACATGATTCCGGAGAGGACTGGTGATACGCATGGGCGGATCCCCTCGGCCCGAACGTGAAGCGGAATCGCCGTCCGGCGCTCCCGCGCATCCGGCCGGCGACACGGTGCCCGAAAGCGACTCCCCCCCGAGGACACGGTCCCGGGTCTCCCTGCCGGTCGTGGGGATCGGCGCGTCCGCGGGTGGGCTGCAAGCGCTCGAGCAGTTGTTCACGAATCTGCCCGCCGACACCGGCGGGGCCTTCGTGGTCGTCCAGCACCTGTCGCCGGATTTCAAGAGCCTCATGGACGAGCTGCTCGCCAAGCACACGAGCATGCGGATCAAGGTCGTGCACGAGGACCAGCGCCTCGAAGCCGATCACATCTACCTGATCCCACCCCGCTGCGATCTGAAGCTCGACGGCGATCACGTCCGGGTCACCCGTCAGGACCGCGAAGCCGTGCCGGCGGCTCCGATCGACGTGTTCCTGAGCTCCCTGGCCGAGGACCGCGGCAACGAGGCGGTGGCGGTGATCCTGTCCGGCACGGGCAGTGACGGCAGCCGGGGCGCCGCCCAGGTCAAGGAGAGCGGGGGCGTGGTGCTCGTCCAGGAGCCCTCCACCGCTGCGTTCAACGGCATGCCGCACAGCGCCATCGACGCCACCGAGGTCGACGCGGTGCTCGAACCCGGCGAACTGGCCGTCCGGCTGGCGCGCTATCTCCACGAGCCCGAGCGGCGGCTCCTGCGTGGGGAGAAGCAACCGATCGGCGAGGACATGGCGCCTCTCGACGCGATCCTCGACGTGCTGCGGGCGAGTTACGGGATCGATTTCCATCTCTACAAGCCGAACACGTTGCTGCGACGCATCGAGCGACGCATGTCGATGCATGCCTGCGGCACTCTCGCCGAGTACTCGAAGAAGCTGCTGGAGTCGGAGCAGGAGCAGAAGATGCTCTACGGAGACCTGTTGATCCGGGTCACCGAGTTCTTCCGCGATCCCGAGAGTTACCAGGCGCTGCTCACCGAAGCACTGCCCGACCTGGTGGCCGAGAAGCAGCGGCAGGACGAGGAGCTCCGGATCTGGGTCGCGGGGTGCGCGTCGGGCGAGGAACCGATCTCGCTGGCGATCCTGCTCGACGAGTACCGACGCACGCTCGACCAGCCCTTCGAGTACCGCATCTTCGCCACCGACATCGATCCCGAAACGGTGAGCCAGGCGGGTCTCGGTCACTTCCCCGCCGAGATCGCGGCGTCGATGGGCGAGGAGAGGCTCGACGCCTACTTCGAAGCGACCGATCACGGTTATCAGCTGGTGCCGGCCATGCGCGACCGGATCGTGTTCGCCCAGCACGACCTGGTCCGCGATCCTCCCTTCACGCGCATGGACCTGATCAGCTGTCGCAACGTGCTGATCTACTTCCGGGCCGATCTGCAGAACCGGGTGCTGGGTCTGCTGGACTTCGCGCTGAATCCCAACGGTGTGCTCTTCCTGGGTCCGAGCGAGACCATCGGTGAGTTGAGCACCCACTTCGGGGCGCTGAGCTCGCGTTGGAAGATCTTCCGCAAGAGCGCCCAGGCGGGGCGGAAGATCACGTCGGAGGTGCTGCGGCGGGGCATGTCGGCCTCGTCTTCGAGCACGGCGGGCATGGGATCACGGCGCGCCGCGGTCGTCCCGCCGGCCGAGCGTGTGGACTATTCGGCCGTCGCCACTGCCATCGCCAACGAGTACCTGCTCGTCTGCCTGGTACTCGACGGCAACTTCCACGTGCGCTACGTACTGGGCGATCCGGCCGGCCTGCTGCGCATCCCACTGGGAATGACCACCTACGACGTCTTCCGCATGCTCGACGGTGACCTGCGTCTGGCCGTCGGCACCGCCCTCCATCGGACGGAGAAGACGGGCGAGGACAGTGTCTGCCGACGCGTCCAGGTGACGGGGCTCGACGAGTTGGTCGACGTCAAGGTGAAGGCGCTCGACACCCGATCGAACGGCTCGGGCGCCTACGCCCTCATGGTGCAGCGGTCGAGGCTGCCCGAAAAGGTCGTGCCCGAGGACGAGGTGACCTTCGAGGTCGACGAGCGGGCTCGGGAGCGGATCGACCAGCTCGAGCACGAGCTGTCCTCGACGAAGGAACACCTGCAGGCCACCGTCGAGGAGCTCGAGACGGCGAACGAGGAGCTGCAGGCGGCCAACGAGGAACTGCTGGCCAGCAACGAGGAGCTGCAGAGCACCAACGAAGAGCTGCACTCGGTGAACGAGGAGCTCTACACGGTGAACGCCGAGCACCAGAGCAAGATCCGCGAACTCACGGTGCTCAACGCGGACATCGAGAACCTCTTCCAGAACCTCGACATCGGAATCGTCTTCCTCGATCCGGAGCTTCGGGTGCGCAAGTACACGCAGCGTGCCACCGAGATCATCAAGTTGATCCCGCAGGACGTGGGGCGGCCGCTCGAGCATCTGAACCAGAACGTGCTCGACGTGGATCTCGTGGACACGACGCGCGCGGTGCTGACGCGTGGAGAGATCCGGGAGCAACGCGTGCAGACCGCGAACGGTTCCTGGCTGTTCGTGCGAGTGCTGCCCTACCGGGACGGGTACGGCGAGACCCGCGGCGCGCTACTGACCCTCGTCGACATCACCGACGTCATCGAGGGCGAACGGACGCGGAACCGACTCGAAGAAGAGTTCCGGCAGTTCGCCGAGCACATCACCGACGTCTTCTGGCTCACCGACGCCACCGGCGAGCACGTCCTGTACGTGAACCCGAACTACGAGCTGTACTGGGGCAAGGCACCCGACCACGAACTCGGCCGCGACATACTCTTCGACGGTCTCCACCCCGAGGACCAGTCGAAGGTGCGCGCAGTCCTGGAATCGCCACAGTGGGCCGCTTTCGACCTCGAGTACCGCGTGCAGCTCGACGACGGGAGCGAGCGCTGGCTGCACAACCGCGCCTTCCCGGTGACCGATCGTCAGGGCGATGTTGCGCGTGTCGCCGGCGTCATCAGCGACATCACCCAGCGCAAGCAGGACGAGATCTCACTGCGACGGCTCGCCTCGATCGTCGAGTCGTCGAAGGACGGCCTGTTCAACCTGGACTCGCAGGGTGTGATCCGCACCTGGAACCCGGGTGCCCAGGATGTCTTCGGGGTGGAAGCCGAACAGGTCGTCGGTCAGCCACTCACCTCCCTGTACCCGGACGAGTCCGAGTCCGAGTTCGAGGCGCTGTTCGAGCGGCTCCGTCAGGGCGAGTCCGTCGTCGACTACCAGTCGGCGCGCCACACTCCGGGCAAGGATCTCCGACACGTGGAGCTGACGGTGTCGGTGATCCGTGGCAACGGAGCGGGAGGCGGCGGTTTCGCCGTGGTCGCCCGCGACGTCACCGAGCGTCTCGCCCGGGAGACCGAGTTGCACAAGCTCACGCAGAGCCTCGAGCGACAGGCGAACCACGATCCGCTGACGGGACTGCTCAACCGCCGCGGCCTCGAGAAGTTCCTGTTCGTCGAACTCGAGCGGACGCGGCGCGAGGGCCAGCGCGTGGGCGCGGTCCTCATCGACTGCGACAACTTCAAGCGGATCAACGACCAACTCGGCCACTCGGTCGGCGACGTCGTCCTGCAGAGCATCGCCAAGCGATTGCGCGCGGCCTTGCGTCCCTCCGACTTCCTGGGACGCATCGGTGGGGACGAGTTCATGGTGCTGTTGCCGAACACGCGCCTGGCCGAGGCCCTGCAACTGGCCGAGCGCCTGCGCCTGGTGGTGGCGGAATCGCCTCTGCAACTGCAGGAGCAGATGATCGGGATCACGGCCAGCCTGGGCGTGACACTGGTACCGGAGAACGTCATCTCGATCGAGGAGATCGTGAGCCACTCCCAGCACGCGCTGTCGCAGAGCAAGAGCGCGGGAAAGAATCGAGTGTCTCTACGCGAGGGGGACGACGATGCCCAACGCGAGGAGATCAGCGACGCCACCCGCGACGTGGGCGACCTCGTCCAGGCGCTCACCTCGGAGTCGGCCTTCCGGACCGTGGTCCAGCCGATCTTCGATCTGGTCAGCGAGCGTGCGGTGGCGTACGAGTTGTTGTCCCGGGGGCCGGAAGGAGCCTTCGAGAGCCCCGACGACTTCTTCCGGATCAGCGCCGAGAACAACATCCTCACCACGGTCGACCTGCTGTGCGCCAAGCGAGCCATGGACTGGGTGTCGAAGCACGCCAACGGAGTGCGCTACCACGTGAACCTCTTCCCGTCGACGCTCCTGGAGACCCCGGCCGAACGTCTGGAGCAGATGTTCGAGGTGCTGGGCGATCCGTCGCGCTTCTGCGTGGAGATCAGCGAGCAGCAGTTCGTGGGCGACGCGCACTACCTGCTCGAGAAGGTACGCCGGCTCCGCGAGTTCGGCGTGAGCGTGGCGCTCGACGACGTGGGATTCGGACGCAGCTCGCTCGAGTCGCTGATCCTGCTCGAGCCCGACATCATCAAGATCGACCAGTCCTTCGTCCGTGGTGCCCACGCCGACCCGGGGCAACAGCGGTCGCTGCAGCGGCTGGTCATGCTGAGCAAGAACCTCGATACCACCCTGGTGGCCGAGGGGATCGAGGAACACCGGGACATCGACGTCCTGGTGGACATGGGCGTGCGCATGGGACAGGGCTTCCTGTGGGGCGAGCCGAGAGCCAACTGATCGCCGTGTGCGCCGAGGTGGAGAGGTGACGAAGCCGAACGAGCACGATGCAGGCGCCGATCCGGCCCCGAGCAAGGGCGTGCGGCGCGACGAATTCCACGTCGTCGGGATCGGTGCGTCCGCCGGCGGCAACGACGCTCTCTGTGCCCTGCTCGCCGGGCTCCCGCCGGACAGCGGGGCGGCCTACGTCGTGGCGCAGCACCTCGCGCCGGAAGCGCGCAGTCACCTGGCCGAACGCCTGGCCCGCCACACGTCCATGCCCGTGGACTGGCTCGACGAGCCGCGATTGCTCGAACCCGATCGCGTCTACCTGGCTCCGGCGCGCAGTCGGGTCCTCTTCGTCGACGGTCGGGTCGAGGCCCGGGTCGACGACGAGCGGGCGACGAACACCCATTCCGTCGACGTCCTCTTCGGCCGTCTGGCGCGCAGCTACGCCGAACGAACCGTGGCCGTGGTCCTCTCGGGGGCCGGCTCCGACGGCAGCGCCGGCGTGCGGGCGGTGAAGAGCGCCGGTGGGACGGTCGTCGTCCAGGATCCCGATGAAGCTGCGTTCGACGGCATGCCGCGCAGTGCGATCTCCACCGGCGTCGTCGACGCGGTCCTGAGTCCTGCGGAGATTGCCGACCGACTCAGCACCTACCTCGGCCGGTTGGGGGCGGTTCTCCAACCGTGGTCCGAAGACGGCGACGAGCACGCCGTCGATCCCCTCGAGACCCTGATCGAGGTGCTGAGGCGCAAGAGCGGCTTCGACTTCCGACTCTACAAGGAAGGAACCATCCGGCGGCGTCTGGAGCGCCGGATGGCCCTGACCCAGGTCGGACGCTGGCAGGACTACCACGAGCGGCTGATGGAATCGGCGGCCGAGCGCGACGCCCTGTGCCGCGACCTCTTGATCAACGTCACTTCGTTCTTCCGCGATCGCGATGCCTTCGCGGCGCTCGAGGAGCGCGCACTGCGCGACATCGTGGAGCAGGCCGACGAAGGTGGAGAGATCCGGGTCTGGGTGCCCGCCTGCTCCACCGGTGAGGAAGCCTTCTCGATCGCGATTCTCCTGCAGAAGGTGGTCGACGAGTCGCAGCGCGACCTGCGCTTCCGGATCTTCGCCACCGATCTCGACACCCGGGCGATCGAGATGGCGTCTTCCGGACTCTTCGACGCCTCCATCGAGCAGCGCATGCGGCCCGAGGTGCTCCGTCGGTGCTTCGACGATCGCGGTGGCGGCTACGAAATCAAACGGCCGCTGCGCGAGAAGGTCGTGTTCGCCGCCCACGACGTCGCCCAGGACCCACCGTTCACGCGCATGGACCTGGTCAGCTGCCGCAACCTCCTGATCTACCTGCGCCCGGAGCTCCAGGCGCACGTGCTGTCGTTGCTGTACTTCGCGCTCAGGCAGAAGGGTTATCTGTTCCTCGGGAGCAGTGAGACCCCGGTGTCGATCGACGAACACCTCGAAGTGGTGGACACCGAGATGCGTCTGTACCGCCGGATCGGCCCCGACGGAAGGCCGCCCCGGCTGCGTTCGCTCGACCGGATCCTCGACCACGACGACCGTCACCCACCACCTGCCCGCCGGATCTCGGCCAAGGCCGTCGCGCAACACGCGGCGATCGCCCAGTCGCTCGTGGAACGCGATTCCCTGTTCGCTCTCGTGGTCGACGGCCGACTGCATCTACAGCACGTCTACGGCGACCCGGGTCAGGCCCTGCGCGTTCCGAGCGGCACGGTGACCAACGAGATCTCGGCTCTGACGCGCGGGGACTTCCGGTCGGCGGTCCTGGCCTCGGTGCCGCGAGCCCAGCGCACCGCGCGGGAGGTCGTCAGCCGCTCGGTGGCGCTCGATCACGGCGGTGCGGTGGAGCACGTGGACGTGCGCGTGGTGCCGGTGATCGAAGGGGAAGAGACGATCGATTCCTTCATCGTCCTCGTGAGCCGGATCGACCTCGGTGCAGTCGGTGACCGCGAGCTCCAGCACCGGGTCCACGACCTGGAGGTCGAACTCCACGGGGCGCGCGACGACCTGCGGCACACGGTGCAGGACCTGGAGCGCTCGAACGAGACCCTGCGCTCGACCAACGAAGAACTGATGGTCACCAACGAGGAGCTGCAGAGCGCGAACGAGGAGCTGCACTCGACCAATGATCAGCTCTTCCGCACCAACCTCGACCACGAGGGGCGCATCTCGGAGCTGAGCGAGGTCACGCGAGACCTGGAGAACCTGTTCGTGGGTTCGGAGGTCGGAATCGTCTTCCTCGACGAGCACCTCTGCGTGCGCAAGTTCACGCCCGTGGCGGCCGCGGTGATCCACCTGCTCGACCAGGACGTCGGACGTCCGCTGCACCACCTGGCCCACGGGCTCCGTGACGTCAGGTTGGAGAAGGTGGCGGAGACGGCCCTGCACAGTGGACAGGATTCGTCGCAACGCGTGTGCACCGAGCAGGGGGAATGGTACCTGTTGCGCGCGCTTCCCTACCGCATCGAGGACGGATCGACGGCCGGAGTGCTGCTCACGTTGACCGACGTCACCGAGCTCCAGCGCGTGACCGATGCCATGCGCGCCTCGGTCGACCGTTTCCACGGATTCCTCGATGCCCTGCCCGACCGATTCCTGTGGCTGAACCCCGACGGGACCTGGCTGCGTCTGCGTGACGTCGCTTCTTGGCGCGACGAACCGCCGCGCGTGCTCGGGCACGACGAGCTGGCCGCCTTCCTGTCGGGTCCGGCCCGTAGCGCGGTCGAGGAGGCCGCGCGGCGCTCGGTCGAGAGCCAGGAACTGCAGACGGTGAGTTTCGACCAGTACCGCGGCGACACGCTCCAGTCCTACGAGGCCCGTCTGCTCGCGGTGGGCGATCAGGGTACGCTGTGCGTCCTGCGCGACGTCTCGGAGCTGCGCCGCAGCGAGCGCGAACTCGTCCACCTGACCCGCCACCTCGAACAGCAGGCGAACTGCGACCACCTCACACAGCTACCCAACCGTCGTGGTCTGGAGAAGATCCTCTTCGCCGAGCTGGAGCGCTGCCGACGCCTCGGTGTGTGGTTGTCGGCGATCCTCGTCGACTGCGACGACTTCAAGCGCGTGAACGACACCCTGGGCCACGCCACCGGCGACGTCGTGTTGAAGGAGATCGGCAAGCGACTGCGCCGCGTGTTGCGGCCCAGCGACACGCTCGGTCGCGTCGGGGGCGACGAGTTCCTCGTGCTGCTGCCCGACACCCGCGTCGCCGAGGCCATGCAGCTGGCCGAGCGTCTGCGCCTGGCGATCCACGAGTCACCGCTGACCTCGGGACGAGACGTCATCGCGGTCACGGGGAGCCTGGGCGTGGCCGGGGTCCCGCACGACGTGGTCAGCATCGAAGAGGTGATCAGCCACGCGCAGCACGCGCTGCAGTACAGCAAGAACATCGGCAAGAACCGCGTCTCGACACGGGGCGACGAAGGCGACCAGGCCCTCGAGGACCCTCGCGAGGAGCTCATGTCGGTGCTCGAGACGGGTCGGGGCTTCCGCACCTTCGTCCAGCCGATCTTCGACCTGCGCAACGGCGAGACCACCGGCTACGAGTTGCTGACGCGCGGCCCGGGGGGAGCGCTCGAGAGTCCCGACGACATCTTCCAGCTCTCGTCGGAGAACAACATCCTCACCTCGGTCGACCTGCACTGCGTGAAGCGCAACGTGCAGTGGGCGCGCGAATACCTCGACCGCGGACGCTTCCACCTGAACCTCTTCCCGACCACGATCCTCGACACGCCGGCTGCGCGGCTGCTGGCGGTGTTCGGCGAGCCCGACCTGCTGCAGCACTTCTGCGTCGAGATCAGCGAGCAGCAGTTCATCGGCGACCCGAACTACCTGCGTCCGCACGTCGAGGAGTTGCGGCGCGAGGGCGCGCGGATCGCGCTCGACGACGTGGGCTTCGGGCGCAGCTCGCTCGAGTCGCTGCTGCTGCTCGAACCCGACACGGTGAAACTCGACAAGAGCGTGGTGAACGGCGCGGCCACCGACACGGCCCAGCGACGCACACTGCAGCGGCTGGTGAAGGTGATCCGGGGCATCGACGCCGACATCGTGGCCGAGGGGATCGAGACCGAGGCGGACCGCGACCTGCTGCTCGACCTGGGCGTGCCCTTCGGGCAGGGCTACCTGCTGGGCCGCCCACGCGACTCGATCCTGGCGAACTGACGCGGCCGGGCTGGGCGATCTTGGCCGACGGGATTATCTGTTCTGCTCGACCGCGGTGTCGTGCGCGGCGGTCGGCCGCCACCCCGCCGGGAGTCCCATGCGTCCGCTGCTGCTGATCCTTCGTATGATCAAGTGGGAGCACACCATCTTCGCGCTCCCCTTCGCCCTGGTGTCGCTGCTGGTGGCCAGCGACGGCGTGCCGGCCTGGAGCACGCTGGGCTGGATCCTCGTGGCGATGATCGGCGCCCGCTCGACGGCCATGGCCTTCAACCGGCTCGTCGACGCGCGGATCGACGCCGCGAACCCGCGAACGGCCACCCGCGAGATCCCGAGCGGTGCGCTGAGTCGCACCGCGGTGCTCGTGTTCACCCTGGCCACGGCGGGGCTGTTCGTGTTCGCCGCCTTCATGCTCAATCCGCTGTGCTTCGCGCTGTCGCCGGTGGCCCTGCTGATCGTGTGGTTCTACTCGCTGACCAAGCGCTTCACGGCGCTCAGCCACCTGTTCCTGGGTCTGGCGCTGGGCGTGGCGCCGATCGGGGCGTGGCTGGCCGTGCAGGGCGAGTTCGCGGCCTTCCCTCTGATCCTGGCCTTCGCGGTGCTGTGCTGGGTCGCTGGTTTCGACGTTCTGTACGCCTGTCAGGACGTCGATTTCGACCGGAAGGCCGGACTGCGTTCGATTCCCGCCGCGATCGGGCAACGGGCCGCCCGTTGGGCCGCACGCGGATTGCACGTGCTGGCGGTGGGGGCGTGGGCGTGGGCCTTCCTGTCGGTCGGCCTGGGGGCGGTGGCCCTCGCCGGCGTCGTGGTGACCGCGGTGTTGCTCGGCTACGAGCACTGGCTGGTCCGCGGCGACGATCTGAGCCGGATCGACCGGGCCTTCTTCGAGGTCAACAGCTGGATCGGGATGGTCCTGCTCGGGTCGACCCTGCTGGAGCTCTACCTGGTCTGAGCCGCGACGCGGCGGTGGCGTGGGAATCGACCGGGCCTACCTTTTCCGCTCGACCCCACGCCTCCGGTACGCCCCTTGGAGCCCATCTTGGTCAGTCATCCCGATCGGGACGAGCTGCGCGCGCTGCTCGACCGCCCGAACATCCACGACATCACCGCGGCCGCCGACGAGGCTCGCCGGGAACGGCACGATCGGACCACGACCGTGTCCGTGGTCGAGCCCTTCGATCCGCGTCAGGCCTACACCCGATGCCCGCTCACGGGCATCGGGGCCGGCGAGGGGGGCTTCGCAAGGGCACTCGACGACATCCACGACATCGTGACCGACCTGCTGGTCCTGGTGCCGGAGGGTGCCTCGGCCGACGAGGTGCGCTCGATCTGGCGTCTGCTGCCGCTTCCGCCGGCCGACGGTGGCGACGAGATGCTGCCCACGGTGCAACTGGGTACGACCGACACCTGGATCGAAGCCGGCATCGACCACGACCTGGCCGCCTGGATGGAGCAGGGCATGCGGGTGGTGAGCGACGGGATCGATCCGCGCAACCACCCTGCCCGCGGCATCGACCCGGCGGCGCGCTGGACCTCGTTCTGGCACACCGCCGCCAACGCCGGGCTGCGCGGCCACGCCACGGTCCTCTTCGGACCGGACCACGACCTCGATTCCGTCTTCGCGCAGATCGACGCCATCAACGCGGTGCAGGCCGACACCGGCGTGTTCCTGTCGGTGAGCCCCTGCGTGATCGGATCGGGGCCCGCCGGTGACGACGACGATGCGCTGACGCACGCGAGCTTCGACCTGCGGGTGCTCGCCGCCTGCCGTCTGGGCCTTCCGGGGGTCGACCACCTCAGCCTGCGCTACGAACGCAGCGACCTGAAGACCGCGCACACCTCGCTGCTCTGCGGCGTCGACGACCTGATCGGGCACCTGTTCCTGGGGGCCCGCGACCGCAAGGCCGACACCGAGGCCAAGGATCTGTCGCTGCGCGAGATGCGGGCGTGGCTGGAGGAAGCGGACTTCACCGCCCGCGTGCGCAACGGTGTGTTCGAGACCGAGGACTTCGCCGCGTTGCTGAACGCTCCGGAGGAGCCGGCGTGAAGTCCCGGGGCCTCCGCGTGGGTGCCGTGGGGTTCCTGAACACGGTTCCGTTGATCGAGGGCCTCGACGACGAGCACGGGATCGAGGTGAGCCGCGACCTGCCGTCGCGCCTCGCGCGCTCGCTCGCAGCCGGGGACATCGACGTCGGCCTCATTCCCGCCGCCGAGTACCTGCGTGGTGTCGGCAGCTCCATGGTTCCCGGGCTTTGCATCGGTGCCCACGGCACCGTTCGCACCGTGAAGGTCTTCAGCCGCGTGCCCCTGCGCGAGGCCGAGCGCGTGAGTGTCGACCGCGGATCGCGCACCAGCGTGGCCCTGCTGCGGATCCTGCTCGCCGAGCTGCACGGGATCACGCCGGAGCTCGAGGAGTTCGAGCCCCGTCACGAGTCGCTCTTCGACCGCGCGCCCACCGCCCTGGTGATCGGCGACCGGGCCGACGAGATCGACGGGACCGACTTGCACGTCCACGACCTGGGACAGGTGTGGAACGATCTCACGGGGCTGCCCTTCGTGTTCGCCGCCTGGGTGTTCAGCGACGAGCTCGGACGCCCGGAACGGGCCGACGACCGCCGACGGCTGGTCACCGCCCTACGCCGGGCCGCCGAGCGCGGGCGCGGCGACCTCGACCGCCTGGCCCATCGCGAGGCGACGACCAGCGGCTGGGACGTGGGCCGGATCACCAGCTACTGGCGCGAGTTCGTCCAGTTCGACCTGGGCGCCGCCGAACTGGCCGGCCTGCGGCGGTTCGCCGAGCTGGGCGCCCGCCACGGCGTGATCGAACACCCCCGCGAGGTGGCCGTCGCGGAGGCCTGAGCGCGGTTCCGGCCGGTTGCAGCCCGCCCCGGAGGCCTTCCGGGGCGGATTTTTCTTGCCATGGATCTTGACATCAAGATCATGACACCTTAGTGTCTCGATCGAGGTGTCAACGTGGAACGACGCTACAAGATCCAGGATCTGGTCCAGGTCTCCGGCATTCCCCGCCGCACGATCCGCTACTACGTGCAGCGGGGCCTGCTGCCGGCCCCGCACGGATCCGGCCGCGGCCACTACTACACGCAGGACCACCTGCAGCGGCTGCAGCGGATCCGCGAGATGCAGCGGGCCGGGCGTTCGCTCGAGGAGATCGGCGTGCTGCTCGACGAGCCGGCCGTCGAGGCGAGCGACGAAGCGCCCGTGCTGCGCAGCGCTCCGGAGCCCGGAGACCGCGCTCCCGACCCGGTCGATCTGGATCTGGTGACCCGCGTCCGCCTGGCCGAGGGTGTGGAGTTGAGCTTCGCGCCGCCGGCCCGCGTGCCCTCGCCGGCCCGCCTGCGCGCCCTGGTGGCCGCCGCGCGCCGGATCCTCGAGACCGAAGGAGACGGGAGCCCATGAACGAGACCACGCCCCTCGGATGCGTGATCCTGCCCGACGACGTGGACGAGCAGGCGAAGGCCGTGCCCCTGACCGGCGTCGACGTGCGCGTGCAGGTGGTCGGACCCACCAGCCGCGTCACCGTGACCCAGAGCTACGAGAACCGCGAAGACGTCCCCGTCGAGGCCACCTACCTCTTCCCGCTCGAGGAGGGCGCGGCCGTGTGCGGCTTCACCGCCACCATCGACGGCCACCGGCTCGAGGGCCGGGTCGAGGAACGCGAAGAGGCCTTCGACGAATACGACGACGCCATGTCCGAGGGTCGCGCCGCCTTCCTGCTCGACCAGGAGCGGCCCAACCTCTTCACCGCCAGCGTCGGCAATCTGCTCCCCGGCCAGACGGTCGACATCGAACTGACCTACGTGGCCGAGCTGCCCCGGGAGGGCCGGGGCTACCGGCTGGCCCTTCCGCAGGCGGTCACCCCGCGCTACGTCCCCGACCACGGTGGCGACGACGAGCGCATCGACGACGAGGAACGCCTGCGCGGACCCCGGACCCACGGCCGGCTGGGCTACGCATGGAACCTGACCGTCGACGTCGATCTGCTCGGACCGATCGGCGAGATCGCCTCGCCCTCGCACCGGATCGAGACACGCTTCGACGGCCGCCGCGCGACGGTCACGCTGGCCCACGACGAACGGCGTCCCGACCGCGACTTCGTCCTGAAGCTGGTCCCGCAGGAAGCCGGCTCGCGCGCGGCGCTCGTGGAGCACGAGGGCGAGCACTACGCCGTCTTCGACGTCCGCGCCGATCTTCCCACCGACCGCCACGCCGTCGACGTGAGCTTCGTGGTCGACTGTTCGGGCAGCATGTTCGGCGACTCGATCCGCGACGCCCGCCGCACGCTGGACCTGTTCCTGCGCTCGCTGCATCCCGGCGATCGCTTCCGGGTGGTGCGTTTCGGATCGGACTTCGAGCGCTGGTCGAAGGGGTTCGTCGACTACGACGACCGCTCTCTCGACACGGCCAGCCGTCGCGTCGAGGACATGGAGGCCGATCTCGGCGGGACCGAGATCCTGGCCCCGCTGCGCGAGGTGCTCGAACGCTCCGACCGCGAGCGGCGCCACCGCGTGGTGCTGATCACCGACGGCGCCGTGGGCAACGAGGACGAGGTGATCGACCTGTGCCGCCGCCACGCCGGCCACGCGCGCATCTACGCCTTCGGCGTGGGCCACGCGGCCAGCGAGCACCTGGTGCGCGGAGTGGCCCGCGTGACCGGCGGCGCCGCCGAATTCGTGGTCCCCGGCGAGCGTATCGAGGACAAGGTCCTGCGCCACGCCGAGCGCATGGCGCGCGACGCGGTCGAGGACCTGGTGATCGAGGGCGAGGGACTGCGGCTCGACGACGTGCAGCCGACACCGTTGCCCACGATCGATCCGACCACCCCGGCCACGATCTACGCGCGCGTGCGCGGCGACGGTGTGGACGGGGCGGTCCGTCTGCGCGGCCGGTGCGGGGAAGGCGTATGGGAGCCACGCCTGGAACTCGCACCGGCCGCCTCCGGCCTCGACGGCGCGGTGGTGGCCACGCTCTGGGCCCGCCATCGCATCCGCCAGCTGGAGGACCACGGGAGCTGGGTCGAGCGCCGCGGCAGCCAGCAGGAGCACCGGCACCGCGCCCGCGAACGCAACCGCGCCCGCAAGGTCGAGCAGGAGTTGATCGAGCTCGGTCGCCGCTTCGGCCTGACCAGCCGGGCGACCAGCTACGTCGTCGTCGACGACCGTCCCGATGCCCCCCGCGCGAAGCAGCCGGCCGATCTGCGCGAGATCGCGGCGGCGATGCCGCGGTCGTTCGGCGGGACCTTCGACGCGATGCCGGTGGTGGCGCGGATGTCGCCCGCCTCCATGGGCAGCGACGTGGTCGAATGCGCCGCGGACATGGACGCCGGCCTCGAGCGGTCGGCCGACCTCCGCGAACTGCTGCGGGCATCACCCGCCGCCCGCAGCGACTGGGCCGACGCCGAGGGCTGGGCGCTGATCCGGCACCAGGGCGCCGACGGCTCGTTCCCCGTCGACGACACGGTGCTCGGCGCGATCCACGTCGACCGCTCGGTGCTCGACGGCCTCGACGCCGACACCGCCCGCGTCGCGGTCACCCACCTGGTGCTCGGCGCGCTCGACCGGCGCGACGACGTCCCCGCGTCGTGGCGGCCCGCCCTCCAGAAGTCGCGGGAGTGGCTCGCCCAGAGGACCGAGGCGGCGCCCGCCGGCCACGCCGACTGGCCGGCCTTCGTCGCCCACGTGCTCGACGCAGGGGGCGAGGCCGAGGCCTGACCTCGACGATCCGCCCGCACGGTGGCAGCATGGAGGCCCGGACCCGACCGTCCGGGCCTTCGTGCGTCCACGCGCACGCGTCTGCGTCGGAAGGGGAACGAAGTGGCCGGGATCGAGGTCCTGTTCGAATGGAAGACGGGGGTGCCGCGGGCGATCTTCTGCAACGCGCGTCTGCGCGTCAGCGCCGACTCCCGGGGTCGGTCCACCGACGGTCCGTGGACCGAGACCCCCATGGAGGAGATCCGCGCCGACGACGGCTGCCCGGCCTTCCGAGCCCGCGTGCGCTTCGACTCCGCCGAGGTCGGAACCACGTTCCGCTGGTCGGTGAGCGCCGACACCGATGCCGACGACGACGTGTGCGTCATGACCTTCGAGACCGGTGATCCGGACTCCCAGGATCTTCACCGCAGCTTCGTGCTCGAGCCCGGAGGCGTGCAGCCCCAGTACGAGTGTTACACGCTGACGCTCGAGCGGGTCTTCGGGGCGCGCAAGCGATACTGGGACGACGAGCAGCCCGGTTTGCAGTTCGCGCTGTGGGCGCCGAACGCCCGGGCGGTCGAGGTGCTGTGGGCCGACTTCGACGAAAGCGACTCGACCCGTCAGACGGGCTACGTCGACGATCACGACCCGCCCGGCGGTGTCGATCCCGACCATCCGCCCATCGTGCTCGTACGCGATCGCGCCGGCGTGTGGCGCAGCCGCCCCGACGAGCCGACGCTGCGTCGCTTCTCCGACCACGTGAACCGCCCCTACGTCTACCGCATCACCCGCAGCGACGGCAGCGTCCGGATCCGCACCGACCTCTACGCCCGTACGCAGATGGGCCGCGGAGACTTCGACCCGGCCGACGCCTCCGATCCGCGTCATGCGGACGGCATCTACCGCGGCCATTACCGCGACCTCGACGGGACCAAGAGCTGCTCTCTGGTCGTCGACATCGATCGCGTGAACAGCGAGTTCGACACCGCCTGTTGGCCCGAGCCACGACCCATCCCGGCCGACGCCTTCTGGGCCGACGACCACGTGATGGACCGACCGCGCCGGGTCCAGGACCTGGTGATCTACGAGCTGCACATCGGGTCGCTGGGTTGGGGAAAGGCCACGTACGGATCGTTCTTCGATGCGCTCGAGCCCGACTTCATCGAGCACCTGGTGTCACTCGGGGTCAATACGGTCGAGCTGCTCCCCGTACTCGAGTTCCGCGGCAAGCAGGACTGGGGCTATTCGACCTCGCACTACTTCGCGATCGAATCGAGCGCGGGTGAGCGAGACCAGTTCAAGCACTTCGTGCGTGCGCTGCACGCGCGCGGGATCTCGGTGATCTGCGACCTCGTGTTCAACCACTACCACCACGATGCCGAGCGCGCGCAGTGGCACTACGACTCGCCCCACGACCAAGAGAACTGCTACTACTGGTACGAGGGTCGGCCGACCGACTACACCGAGTACGCCCAGGCCATGCTCGCCGATCCCGCGACCGCGCACCGGGCCGACCACGGCGGCTACGTCGACAACGGCTCGACGGGTTGGGCTCCGAACTACCGCGAAGAGATGGTCCGGCGCATGTTCGTGAGCAGCGCGCTCATGCTGGTCGAGGAATTCCATGCCGACGGCTTCCGTCTGGACCTGACCAACGCCATCCACCAGAACAACGTGCGCCACGCCGACGGCGTGTCGATGCCCGAGGTCAACGCCTTCGGTTGCAAGCTCCTGCGCGAGCTCACCCGCACCCTGAAGCTGGTCAAGCCCGACGTGATGCTGATCGCCGAGGACCACTCGGGCTGGGACGGGGTGATCGCATCGATCGCCGAGGGCGGGCTGGGCTTCGATGCTCGCTGGGACTCGGCCTTCTACCATCACCTGATCGGAGACGCTCGGGATCGCGGCCCCGGCGACGCCCGCCTGATCGCCACCGCCGGCCTGGGCGACGACCGCGCCCTGGCCGTGAGCCGCTTCGCCCACTGCCTCGCAGAGACGAGTTCGCAAGAGGTCGTCTATTGTTCGTCCCACGACGAGGTCGGCAATGCCCACGGCACCCGCCGCACCCTGGTCGCCGCCGTGAACGGCGCCCCGATGACCGGCGAGACGCGGGCCTGGGCCGAACGCCGCGCCGGTTTCGCCGCCGCCATGACCGTCTTCAGTGCCGGCGCACCCATGCTCTTCATGGGCGAGGAGGTGGGCGCCACCCGCGAGGTCCAGTTCGACCGCGCTTTCGAGGGCCGTGAGGACATCGTGGGCACGGCCACGGGAGACGGCGCGGTGCTGTTCCGCTGGTGGAAGACCTTGATCGGTCTGCGGCGCCGTTCGCGTTGCCTGCGCGAAGCACCCGTCGAGATCCTGGGCGCCAGTGACCTCGACCGAACGATCGTGTTCCGCCGCAGCTCCGGGTTCGAGGAGTTCGTCGTGGTCGCTTCGCTGCGCAACCACCCCACCCAGGGACCGAGCGACTTCGAGTCGCCGCTGATCGAGGACGGCTCCTGGAAGGTGGTGGCGACGAACGTCGCCCCGGAGAGCTGGGGCAGCCCGGCGATGCCCGTCGGTGCGGTGCTGAGGAGCCGAGCGGGGAAGTTGCAGTCGGTGGTGCCCGTGGCGGGGGTCGTGGTGCTGGAGAGGGTGGAGGGGTAGGGGGCGGTTCCGATCCCGAGAAGGGTTGGGGGAGAATGCCGGCTTCGAGTCGTCGCTTCCCGCTCGCGCCGGATGCTCTACACTGGGAGACCGCTGCCCCGACCCCGAACCCCGTCACAGCCCCATGCCCGAGCGCGTCTTCTACGTGGTCCTGTCCACCCAACGCAGTGGGTCGACGTGGTTCCGGCGGATGCTGGACAGCCATCCGGAGATCCGCGACTTCGGGGAGATCTTCCTCCTGCGGCCGTGGGAAGGGTGGCGTGCCGAGGACCTGGTACCCTTCAGCCACCACCTGCGGGACCACGGCGGCCGACGGCCGGCGGTGACTGCACGCTACCTGCGGCGATTGCGCGAGAGCCCGACCCCGGCGAAGGCCGTGGGCTTCAAGCTGATGTACGGACAACTCGCCCGGTTCCCCGAGTTGCTGCCGCTGCTGCTGCGCCACCGCTTCCGCCTGATCCATCTGGTTCGCGACAACCACCTCGACATGGTCATCTCGCGCGAGCGCGACGAGAGACTGAAGATCACCCATACCCGCGAGAAGGTCGAGGTTCCGGCCCTGCATCTCGACCCGGTGCGGCTACGGCAGCGACTGCGGCGGATCGGGGTCAGCGTGAGGGCCGGGCGCGGCTTGACCGCCGTGTGGCCGCACCCCGTGTGCACGGTCCGCTACGAGGACCTGGCCGCCGATCCCTCGGCCGTCCTGCGGCCGGTGGTCGAATTCCTGGGGCAGCGGGCCGAGGGTGTCGAGCTGCAGAGCCGGATGCAACGGATCGCTACGGGGACCTACCGCGACCGGATCGCGAACTACGACGAGATCGCGCCGTTGCTGCGGGAGTGGGGGTACGGGGGGTTTCTGGGAGAGCAGGGCCGGGTCTCGGATCGCTAGGAAGGCGCTGCTGCTTCCCGCACGAGACAGCACCCCCCTCCGGCTCCGGCAATCGGTGGAGTCTCGCGATCAACGAGCGCCCACGGTCTTGACCGCAATCCCCGTCAGGGCCCGATGGAGGTCCTCGCACAGTTCGTGCACCTCGGGGGCGAGGTCGGGCGCCGGATTCCGCCCCACCGAGCGGGCGTGCACGTGGCGTACGGCGTGGGCCGAGGGCTCCAGCCCCGCCCAGGTCAGGATCTCGTTCACGCCCGGACGCCCCGATTCGACCAGATCCTCGTAGGGCTGCAGACGTAGTCGAGGGTGCTCGTGCAGGCCCTGCTCGAGCACGATACGGTTGCGCCCCCACCAGCGCAGGCAGGCGAGATCCGCCTCGGTCAGATCGGACCGGTAGAGGTCGTGCATCGCGGCCAGACTGTCGCCGGAGATCTCCCGGCGCATGTGGTCGCCACCCGGTTGGCCCTCGAGGATCCGACGCAGGTTGACGTTTGGATCGGCGAATCGGTGAAGCGTGGAGTTCGCTACATCGGTGTAGTGGCGCAGCATCCAGAGGACGCGGCTCTCGGCGAAGTGCTCGAGGAGCTCGCCGGCGCGGTAGCTGTCCATGAGCGGCTTGAAGCACACCACCGGGGCCCGACTGCGGATCACCAGGTGATCGAGCGTTTCCAGGTCGCGCAGGCAGTAGCGGTGGAAGGCCGCCGAGTCGGGGTGCTCCTGGAAGACCTCGGTGTCGGGATGGATCTGCAGGACCCGCATCATCATGGTCGTCCCCGACCGCTGCTGACCACAGACGAACAGGCAGTGGGAAGCGACGGGAGGGCGGTTCAGTCGACGGAGTGCCTTCGTCCACTGAGAGCGACGTTCGTCCCATTTTTCGGCGCTGCGGGGAAGGCGTAGTCGCACAGAGACTCCCGACGGATGGACTCGAGCCAGCTGAAGCTACGAGGATAGCACGGCTGTTTCGTGGCGCTCAAGGCTCCCGGACGACTGGCGGGCCGCAGTGTGTTATGATGGAGCAGTTTGGCGACGAATCTCGATTTCTGGCTCGAGCTGGCGAAGAAGCCGCCGAAACGATACCCGTACGATCGACTCGTGGTCTCGGCGAATCCGATCCCGTTGGAGGCGTGCTCCCGCGCGGGGTCGGTCGCCGCTCACGATTCGTCTCGACCGTCGGCGACACTCCCCACTTCCACCCGGATCCACGGGTCGACTGCTTCGGAGCTCCCCATGCAGCTGCCGTACACGCAGAACGACGTGCGGCCGGTCCTTCGGCCGCACGTACGTGTCGAGCGCAACCAGGTCTACTTCCTCCAGTCACGGCGACCCTGGCTGGAATGGAGTCCGCATCTCGAGAAGGCACTCGAGGTCGTCGACGGGGATCGTACGGTCGAGGAGTGTAGCCGGGCCGCCGGGACCGATCTCTCCGTCACCTTCGAGGCGATGTGGTCGGCCGGTATGATCGAGTTGCTCGAGCCTCCACCCGTGGGACCGCGGCAGAAGATCCTCGTGATCGAGCCCCACATGGATGACGCGATCCTGAGCCTGGGCGGAACCATGTTCCAGCGACGGAACGAAGTCGAGTTCACGATCCTCACCATGGCCGGGCGCAGCAACTTCACCAGTTACTACTACCTCGACCGACCGTACCTGAATGCGGATACGGTGTCGGCACTGCGCATCGCCGAGTCACGCCTCGTGGCCCGGATGCTCCACGGTCAGCACGTCGAACTGGGGCTGCTCGAGGCTCCGTTGAGATATCACTCCGACGTGGACTGGGACCTGGACTGGTTTCGTGTCCGGCGCCGCCATGTCGGAGCTTTCATTTCGCACGTTTCCCATCCACGGGAGGAAGCGCAATGGAGCGAGGCTCTCGAGGATCACCTCGATTCCAGCCGATACGATGAGCTTTGGTTCAACCTGGGAGTGGGCACACACACGGATCACGACCTGACGAGGAACGCGGTTCTGCGTCTGATGACCCGACGTCAGGAGCTCTTTCGACGTCAGCCGGTTCGCTTCTACCAGGACGTGCCCTATGCGGGGCAGTTCCCCCATCACACGCAGCTACTCGTCACGGGGTTGTCTCGTCTCGGCCTGGAGCTGCGGCCCGAGGTCGTCGAGGTGGAGG
>DATFKK010000036.1 GCA_035268685.1 Candidatus Krumholzibacteriia bacterium
CCCCCGTTCGGCGTCGCCGTCGAAGGCCGAGACCCAGGCCGTAGCGGTCTCGTTCTTCGTGCCGGCATCCGATGCACGTCCGGCGTCGGATCCCGCCTCGTCGGTTTCGCCTCCGCCGCACGCAGCCAGCAACAACGCCACCAGGATCGACACGGGCTTCATCGGGGCTCCAATCGCAGGATCTCGCCGTCGGAGTGATCGGTCAGCAGGTAGAGGAAGCCGTCGGGCCCCACGCGCACGTCGCGGATCCGCCGCGCGCGATCGGCCAGCAGTTCCTCCTGGTGCACCACCTCGTCGCCCTCGAGCACGACGCGTCGCAGGTGCGTGCCGGCCAGGGCGCCGACGAACAGGTCGCCCTCCCACCGGGGGAACGCCGTGCCGTCGTAGAACGCCATCCCACTCGGTGCGATCGACGGGGTCCACTGCAGAACGGGTTGCTCCATGCCCGGTGCGTGGGTCTTCTCGCTGATGATCGCGCCCGAGTAGTCGATGCCGTAGGTGATCGCCGGCCATCCGTAGTTCGCGCCGGCGCGCAGCACGTTGATCTCGTCGCCACCCTTCGGCCCGTGCTCGTGCATCCAGATCGATCCGTCGCTCGGCCGCACGTCGATGCCCTGGCCGTTCCGGTGGCCGTAGCTGAAGACCTCGGGGGCTCCCTCCTGCCCGTCGACGAACGGGTTGTCGGCGGGAATCGATCCGTCGGGGTTCAAGCGCACGACCGTGCCCAGATGGTTCGACGGATCCTGTGCCTCGTCCATCTCGGTGTAGCGCTCGCCGAGGGTGACGAAGAGCGTGCCGTCGCGGGCGAAGACCAGGCGCGATCCGTAGTGAAGGGACCCCGGCGTCTTGGGACGCGCGCGGAAGATCACCTCGACTTCGGTCAGGGCATCGCCCGCGAGACGCCCGCGCGCGACCTCGGTGTTCACACCACCCTCGCCGTCGCCGGCGTAGGACAGATACACCCAGCGGTTCTCCGCGAAGTCGGGATGCAGGACCACGTCGAGCAATCCACCCTGGCGCCGCGAATTCACCGCGGGCACGCCGTCGATCGGTTCGTCCACGAGCACCCCGTCGCGCACACGCCGCAGGAAGCCCGGACGTTCGGTGACGAGCATGTCACCGTTGGGCAGAAAGGTCAGTCCCCAGGGGTGGCGCAGACCGTCGACCACCCGCACGACCTCGAAACGGTGTTCCTCGCTCCGGCCCGCGCCGATCGCCGGCAGACCGTTCCACACGAGAGCAACGAGGATCGCGACCAGGAGGACATCGCGTCGACGCATCTCTCACCTCCGTCGAAAGTCGGTACTCGGAAGTCGGACGTCGTTCAGCTCCAGTCGCGCACGACGAAGTGCACGGCCAAGGCGACGGCCAGGACGGCCGGGACGACGACCCATGTCAGCATCCAACGACGACCGGTCCAGACCCGCCACATCGCGTAGCCGGCGTACAGCGAGACGAAGGGCGATGCGGCCAGCAGGGTCCCGGTGTCGATCCCCAGGACCATGCCCTGCAGGATCGGAACGGCACCGCCGAGCAACAGCGGGAAGAACTGACGGGCGGACGGCAGCATGGCCACGACCCCGCACCAGGCGAACAGCACCACGATCAGCCAGGGCAGGGCCAGCACCTCGAAGCGGGCCGGTGGCGTCCACCCTCCGGCCGCGGCGACGAAGCGCTTCAGGGCCGCCGCCCAACCCCGGCCGCCGTCGTCGGTGGCCTCCTCGAGGGTCAGCGCCACCAGATCGGTGCCCCGGCTCCAGGCGCTGGCATCGGTCGATCGGCCGTCTCGCTCCAGCACCCGCTCGGCGTAGCGCGCGCTCGCCGGACGGGCACGGACGGAATCCGTCGGCGCCGGAAGCGGGGGCGCCGCCACGGTTCCCGTGCGAGCGGCCGCGTGCATCCGGGCCAGGTCGCCGATCACCGGCAACTGCGGATCGCCGTTGCCCACGACCGCGTTGCGCACCGCGACGGGCGTGACGATCACGGTCCAGCCGACCACCACCCACAACAGGGTCCACGCGAAGCCCCGGCGCCGGAACCGGTTGCTGGTGGCGGGAAGCCATGCGACGGCAGCGATCGCCCAGAGCAGACCACCCCCGCTGAACAGGGTGAGCAGTCCGGCGTACAGACCGATCCGCAGGGCGAGCTTCGGCTCGCGCCGACGCGCGGTGCGCATCATCGCGCCGGCCACCAGGATCGCCAACGCCGCCTGCCATCCCTCGACGCCGGGCACCTCGAACACGGCCACTGCGGGCGCGGCCACCGCCCACAGCCCGGCCCCCAGCACCGCGGCGTCGAAATCGAGCCAGCGTTCGCCGAGCCGCAGGAGCGTGATCACCACGATCGCCGTGGCCACCAGCTCGACGACGAGCAGGAACAGCCACTGCCGGTTCAGGACCTCGCTGATCGCGAGGATCAGATCGGGCAGAGGTGGATCGATCCACGGCCACCGCGGCGACAGGAGGAAGTCGGGCAGAGAGACCGGCGCGTCGGGAGCCGACTCGCCGGAACGCAACTGGGTGAGAACGCGGAGTCCACCCGCGAGCAGAACGAGCGCGAGCGTCGTCACGACCCGCGTGCTCGACGACACGGCTCCGGCCTGGAGCTCCTGCGCGCGCATGGGCGCCTTTCGTCGGTGTCGCTCCCGGTCCTGCCGGGAGCTGCGATCAGTAGGCCCGGGCGAACACCACGCGCTGTTCACTGGGCTCGCCGGTGACCATGCACCGGCCCGGCTCGGCGTCCGCGGGATCGAGCGGCTGCAGCGGGATGCACCGGATGGTGGCCTTGGTCTCCTGCTGGATCCGTTCCTCGGTCTCTCCGGTGCCGTCCCAGTGGGCCAGGATGAATCCGCCCTCGCTGTCGAGACACTCCTCGAACTCGTCGTAGGTGTCCACGCGGTGGGTGTTGGCGTTGCGGAAGTCGAGCGCGCGCTGGTAGACGTCACGCTGCACGGTCTCGAGCAGGCCCTTCGCCTCGGCCACGAGGACTTCGACCTTCTTCTGTTCCTTGGTCCCGGTGGCCCGGTTGGCCAGGCGCACCTCGCCCTTCGCCACGTCCTTCGGGCCGACCTCGACGCGCAGGGGCACGCCCTTCAGCTCCCACTCGGCGAACTTGAAGCCGGGGCGCATCTGGTCGCGGTCGTCGAGCTTCGTGCGTACGCCCACGTCCTTCAGGCGCTGCTCGATCGCAACGGCTGCCTCGACCACGGTCGACCGTTCCTCGTCACCCTTGTAGATCGGCACCACCACGGCCTGCACCGGGGCGATCCGCGGCGGGAGCACCAGGCCGGCGTCGTCGCCGTGCGCCATCACGAGTGCGCCGATCAGGCGCGTGGACACCCCCCAGCTCGTGGCCCACACGAACTCGCGTTCGCCCTCGGCGTTGTTGAAGGTCACGTCGAAGGCCTTCGCGAAGTTCTGACCGAGGTTGTGCGACGTGCCGGCCTGCAGGGCCTTCTTGTCGCCCATGAGGGCTTCGATGCAGTAGGTGCGCACCGCGCCTGCGAACTTCTCGCGATCGGTCTTCAGACCGGTGAGCACGGGCATGGCCATGAAGTCCTCGGCAAAGGTACGGTAGACCTCGAGCATGCGTAGGGTCTCCTCCTGCGCCTCCTCGGCCGTGGCGTGGGCCGTGTGACCTTCCTGCCAGAGGAACTCGGTGGTGCGCAGGAACAGACGCGTGCGCAGCTCCCAGCGCATGACGTTCGCCCACTGGTTGAGCAGGATCGGCAGGTCACGGTAGCTGCTGATCCACTTGCGCAGGGAGTCCCAGATGATGGTTTCGCTGGTCGGGCGGATCACGTAGGGCTCTTCGAGTTCCTTGCCGCCGGCGTGTGTGACCACGGCCAGCTCCGGTGCGAAGCCCTCGACGTGCTCGGCTTCCTTGTTGATGAAGTTCTGCGGGATCAACAGTGGGAAGTAGGCGTTGACGTGTCCCGTCTCCTTGAACATGCGATCGAGCTCGCCCTGCATGTTCTCCCACAGCGCATAGCCGTAGGGCTTGATGATCATACAGCCCTTCACCGGCGCGTAGTCGGCCAGGTCGCCGCGCTGGACGACCTCCTGGTACCAGCGAGGATAGTCTGCGGACTGTTTGGTGAGCCAGTCGGCCATGGCGACCTCGGGATGTCGGACGGAGAGGCGGGAACGGAACGTCGCCGCACGCCGGATCCGGCGCGCGGCGAACGGCGAAGGTAGCACGCGGACGGGGGCCCGGCAACGGCCCCGCGACGAGGGTCAGACGCAGCCGTCGATGGCCCGGGCCAGGTCGAAGTCGAGCTCGGTGAGCCCCCCGGCATCGTGGGTGGACAGCGCGATCTCGACGCCGTTGTACACGTTGCTCCAGTCCGGGTGGTGGTCGCGCTTCTCGGCGTGCAGGGCCACGCGGCTCATGAAGCCGAAGGCAGCGGTGAAATCGTCGAAGCGGAAGCTCCGGCGGATGGTGTCGCCGTCGCGGGACCATTCGGGAACGGTCTCCAGGGCCTTCGCGATGGCGGCGTCGTCGAGCTTGCTCGGGCGGGGCATGGCGGCCTCCGTGCGGGGGATGTTCGTGCGCACTTCCTAAGCCGTGCTGCGGTGACCCGCCACGAGAACGGGGCGGATCCCGACGGACCCGCCCCTCCCCGGCAACCAACGGGGGATTCCCGAGTCTACTGTGCCATGAGCATCTTCTGGGTCGAGGCGAAGTCCTCGGACCGCATACGCGCGAAGTACACCCCGCTGGCCACGGTCCGTCCGCTGGTGTCGCGTCCGTCCCAGACCACCTCGTGATGGCCCGCGGGCATGGGCTCGTCGACCAGTGTGACCACGGCCCGACCGCGGGCGTCGTACACGCGCAATTGCACCGGGGCGGTACGCGGCACCGCGAAGCGGATCAGGGTCCGCGGGTTGAAGGGGTTCGGCACGTTGCGCTCGAGCGCGAAGGTGGTGGGTCCGCGCAGGTCGGCCGGCACATCGGTCGCCACCGCGTTCCACGTGAAGCCGGCCGCGACCAGGGCGTTCTGACCGTCGGGGTTCTCGACGACCACGTCCCACGTGCCGCGGTCGGCGGGCTCGGCCGTGAAGGTGGCGAGCACGCGATCGGTGTCGAGCCACTCGACCTCGGTCGCCTCGATCGCCGGATCGCCCGAGCGGATCATCCGTACCGTGGCACCGTGGGCGATCCGATCGGCTCCCTCGAGCGCGACCGTGATCGTCGAGCCGTCGGCCTGCGCCGTGGCCGGCTGGACGCCCGCGAACACCGGTGCCGGATTTCCGGCCCGCCACGCGACCTGCACGGTATCGCCGACGTCGTTCATGCTCAGGATGGAGATCGCCGTGGGCATCCCGTCGTTCGACCCGGTGCCGGGAGTGGTCGAGCCGTCGAAACTCGACAACAGGCCCGGCCACGGATCTCCCTCGTCACCGCGGTTCGCGGATCCCAGGGCGAGCAGGTTGTAGGCACCGTCGGCCTCCTCCACCACGATGCCACGGGCGGCGGCATCGTCGGTCCCACCGCTGTTGCCGTACCGCGACTTCATCACCGCGTCGTCCACGTGGTAGATCAGCAGGCCCTCGGCCTTGAGATTCACGTCGAATCCACGACGGCGGCGGTTCTCCACGAGCCAGTACTCGTCGACCGGATTGTCGGTCTCGTTGCGCGGGCAGTACCACCCCTCGCGATGTTCCTCGAAGTCGGCCGCGTACGACTCGCCCCCACCGACGACCGAGACCTCGTCGAAGGCGAAGGCCGCGCAGCTCGACGCGTAGGCACCGTCCTCGTTCGAGAAGGCCGTGTCCGACCGGAAGCGGAACTTCACGCGGTAGTCGACCGGGCCGGAGCCGAGCAGAGCGGTGAGATCGTGCGTAGCGGTTCCGCTGCTCGTCCAGTCGTAGACGTCGAGCTGGGCCTCCACACCGTCGACCTCCACGATCGCGAAGACGAAGTCGAAGCCTCCTTCGGTGTCGACGGCGTAGTCGTAGCTCAGCGTCACCGGGCCGTTGCCGTCGTAGTGGAAGTCACGCGCCACCGTCTCGACCCAGCGATTGCCGTAGCCCTTCGGCTCGACCCATCCACGAGCGGTGCTCTCGTCGAGAGTCGCCCCCAGGGCCATGGATGCGTCTCCGGCGATCGCGCAGTCGGTCCGGACCCGCCAGCGGTCGTGGTCGAAGGGCAAGCGGTACACGGTGTCCGAATCGAACACCGGCGCGACGTCGGTCACGACGGGCTCGGGGCCGATGTCGATCACGTCCACCCAGCCGAGCTCGGCCTTGGTCCACGCGCTCATGTGCGCGGGAGACTCGGGGCGGTTCCAGTTCCCCGACGCCATCAGGCACCAGTGGCCCACGCCGTTGGCGCCACCGCCGTTCGTGTCGTAGAGATCGGGAAGGCCGAAGGCGTGGCCGAACTCGTGGCAGAACACGCCGATCTGGATCATGTCGACTCCGTTGCAGTCGAGCCCGGGCTGCATGACGTAGTCGTCGATGACGATCGGTTCGCCGCTCGGTGAGAGGTCGTTGGTCTGCAGGGGCACCTGGGCCCACGCCGGGTACCGCCAGCGATGGCTCCAGATGTGCGGATTGTCGCCACCGCACTCCCCCCCGAAGGCGGGGTGCACGAAGGCCACGAAGTCGACCCGACCGTCGTCGTCACCGCTGTTGGGGATTCCGTCGGGACCGTCGTTGTCGAACTGACCGAAGTCCACGGTGGCATCGTGCGCGGTGATCGTCTCGGCGATCAGTTCTCCGATCTTCGCGTCGGCCGGACTCAGCCCGTTCGACGCGCCGGCGTAGTAGCTCTCGTCCTCGTTCAACTGCGTCCAGCCGATCACCTGTCCGCCGACACTCGCGCGACCACCGCTGATCTCATGGTAGAAGTCGGTGAGGCTGGCCCCCTGGGCGTCGAACAGGCGCTGCTCGAGGTCCGCGGGATTCCAGGGCACGGTGTCGGTGTCCGCGAAGCTCACGGTGAACACGGGCACCGAGTAGTTCCCGCTGACCGCGGTCTGCGCTCCACGGGCCAGGGCGCCGTCGGCCAGCGCTGCCCGCGCCGCCGCCGCGCGCTCGGCCACCCCGATCCAGGCGTGGCCGAAGGAGAAGGCGCGGGGGTCCCGCTCCATGAGCTCCCGCGCGGCGGGAGGCAGCTCGACACCGGGTCGAGGCGCGCACAACTGCGCCATCGAACCCGACGACTGGGTCAGGATCGTCAGCAGAACCGCGAATGTGGTGGCGATGACGGGCCGTCGCATGGAGCCTCCGGAAACTTCGGGACCTGACGACGAACACACACCGACCGAGGCACTGCACAGAACTGCAGTCGGCGCGCCACACGTCGCGTTCCGGGTCGCGGTCGAACACGGAACGGGGCTTCGGAGACGGGGGCCATGGGGGTTCTACTGTCCCAACAGGCGTGCGTCTAGATTCGCACACGAAGGGTGGCCGTGACCAGTGTCAGTCGAGCGTCGTCCTCTTCGTCCCGGTGTGATTCCGGCTCGTCGCTCAGGAACAGTTCGACCGATGTCGAAGCGCTGATCCGGTAGCTGGCCAGTACAGTGCTTCTCAGGAACCAGTAGTCACTGTACAGGTCCAGGCCGCCACCGAGGGGCTCGCGGTAGTCCCGATGCCCCAGTTCCTCGCTCACCGACAGGAAGAGACGGTCTCCGCCGAAGCCGTCGAACGAGACCACCAGGCTCGGCTGGACGTACTCGTCCTCGTTGGGCGCGGGGGCACTCAGCCAGCTCAGACGAGGCTCCACGCTCCACTCCCAGGTGCTCCAGCGGCGCGCGACGGCGACGCCCGTCCGGCCCAGGGCGAGGTCGTAGTACGCATCGCGGCTCTCGTCGTAGTCCAGCCACTCCATGGCGGAGCGCCATCGCAGCTCCCAGTCCTCGTCGACTCGCAGGCGCACCTCGGGCTCGACCACCAGATTCAGCAGCGAGCTGCGCTGTTCCTCGTCGTCGTACACGCGGCGCTCGATCCAGTGCACCAGAGCCAGTCGCCAGGGCCCGGCCGTGTCGTGGGACCATTCGGCGAGCCCGAACCACCGGTCGTAGGCGAAGAGCGCCGGTCCCACCTCCTGTCCTTCTTCCGAGGTCGACGCGAAGTCGTCGACCGATCGACGACCGAGACCGATCTCCAGATCGAGCCACTGGCCCAGGCCTCCCCGCAGCTGACTCGTGAGGGCGAGATCGAAGCGTTCGTTGTCGATCTCGAACTCACCGGGATCCTCGTAGCGCGTCACCCGGCCTCGAGTGCGCAGACCGACTTCCCAGCCCTGGTGGGCCGCCCAACGCCAGTGCGCACGGAGCCGTCCTTCGCCGACGTCCGAGCTCAGCGCGTAGTCGGTGTCGTCGCGGAAGCGACGCCCCTCGAAGTCCAACTGGAGGTCGAGGCGTTGGACCTCGTCGCGCAGATCCACGTCGAAGGTCGCGTCGCCACGCCAGGTGTCGGTGCCGGCCGAGAAACGGGTGCGGAGGTCGGCGCCGCGATCACGGTCGCCCACCCGCAGTCCGAACTCCGCGGCACCGCGCAGCTCGGTGAACACGTCGGTCTCGGTGCGCAGCGTGCTCTCGTCGCTGAGCAGCGACTCGCTGGCGAACTCGGTCAGGCGGTAGATCTGGGCGAAGCTGTCGACGCCGAACTCGAAGGTCGCACGGGGCTGCCACCGCACCTCGGCCGGGACCTCCGACGCGGCCAACGTGGTCAGCAGGAACAAGGGCAGGATCGGGCGCACGTCGACACGGGGCGGGAAGGGGGCCCTCCCGCCGAACCCCGGTCGGCGGGAAGCCGTGGACACGACCTCGTGGCGCGTCGAGGTCTAGCCGCGGCCTCGGCCGACCTGGCGTTGCAGCCGGGCCAGCAGATCGGCGGCGGCGCGGATGTGCTGCTGGGCACGTGACTCGTCGTCGTCCTCCAGTGCCCGTCGGGCCCTGTCCCGCGCCTCGGCCGCCTGCCGCAGGAGACGGACGGCGGGATCGGGGAGGTCGTTCCCGAAGCGATCGCGGATCCGTTCGATCTGGGCATCGAGGCGGTCCAGGGCTCGCTCGGTGCGGCTGCCGGCCCGCGAGCCGGACCGCTCGGCTTCGTCCATCACGCGACGGGCGGTCAGGATCTGCTGCGCGCTCTCCCGTGGGCGACCGTTGCGGAGGGCGACCGCGGCGCGTTCGAGCAGACGTTCGAGGATCTTCGCCTCGGCCTCGGCCACGAGTCCCCCACCGCGCATGCGCTCGAACCGCTCCCGTGCCCGCTGCAGCGATGCCGCCACCCGCTCGGTGTCCGGGGCATCGCCCTCACGCTCGCGCAGCGTCTGCAGCACGGTCAGCGCGTTCTGGGCCAACCGCAGCGCCTGTTCGAAGCGACCGTCGCGCCACTGGAACCCCGCGCGATCGATGAGTTGCGCAGCCTGCGCCCGGAGACGCTCGTCGCCACCGTCGGCGCGTTCGAGCTGCTGCCGCGCGCGCTCCAGGGTGCGCCGCGCGTTCTCCTCCTGGCTCAGGTCCTCCCTCAACTGACGAGCCGCCCGCGTGGTCAGGTCCCGCGCACGCAGCGTGAAGGTGAGACTGTTGCGCAGGTGCAGGTTCGCCTGCGGGCTCAGGGCGGTGTCGCCGGACTCGCGGAAGGCGTCCTCGGCCGCGCGCAGGGCCTCCTTGGCCCGCACCTGGATCCGCCGCGCCTGGTCCACGAGCTCTCGGACAGCAGGGAGGTTCGACTGCGTGGCGCGCCCGTTGATCTCGACCCACAGGTCCTGGGTGCGCTCGAGTTCACGCTCTACCCTGCTGTGGCGCTCCAGGAATCCCCGGAACTCGAAGCTCTGCGCGTCGGACGACCCCGCGGATCCCACGAGGACCACGACGCACGCGACCAGCGACAGCGTCCGGGACGCGATCCGGCGGGAGGAGAGGCAGCGGTGATGGTGTCGTCGGCGGACCATGATGAACCTCGTCGGGTGATCCCCAGGTACATCGAAGGGGGATGCACGGTCCGTTCCCGGCGCCGGAAGCGTCCGGACCCGGCCCGGCCGAGGTGACAAATCCTTCGTCGGCAACAGTTTGCGGGATGCACCGCCCGGGATCAACGTCGGGGAAGGTCGAGCGGACGGGCTCACGGTGTCCCTCAGCGTACAAGCGTGTCCCCTGGGGGGCGCCCCGATGCGGATCAGGTCCCCGGATCGTCGATCGGAATCCTCAGCCGCTCCATCCTCGAGTAGAGGGCACGCCGGGTCAGGCCGAGCATCTCGGCCGCCTGGGTCTTGTTTCCCGCGGCCCGCCGCAGGGCGAGACGGATCAGACGACGCTCGTGCTCCTCGAGGTTCAGGTCGACGGGCTCGTCGCCGACCTTCGCACCCGATCCGCGCGAACGCGGGAGCACCACGTGTTCGGGCCGAAGCGCCGTGTCGCCGGCGAGGATGTGCGCACGCTCGAGCGTGTTGCGCAGCTCGCGGACGTTTCCGGGCCACGAGTGCGCCCGCAGCGCTCGGAGCACTTCCGGCGAGAGTCGCTCGTCACGTCGGCCGAGATCGGTCATCAGGCGCGCGGCGACGATCTCGATGTCTTCGAGTCGATCGCGCAGCGCCGGCAGGTCGACCGGGAACACGTTGAAGCGGTAGTAGAGATCCTCGCGGAAGTCGCCGTCGTCGATCAACCGCTCGAGGTCCTTGTTCGTGGCCGCCACGATCCGCACGTCGACCTCGATCTCGCTGCGCCCCCCCACGGGGATGAACTTCCGTTCCTCGAGCGCACGCAGAAGCTTGCTCTGCACGCCGGCATTCGCCTCGCCGAGCTCGTCGAGGAAGATCGTCCCACCGTGCGCGAGCTCGAAGAACCCCTTCTTGTCCTGGTCGGCGCCCGTGAAGGCCCCCTTGGTGTAACCGAACAACTCGCTCTCGAGCAGCGAATCGGGGATCGCCGCGCAGTTCACCGGCACGAAGGGCCCGCCGGCGCGCTGGCTGTGCCGGTGGATGGCCTTGGCGCACAGCTCCTTGCCCGTGCCGCTCTCGCCGCGGATGAGCACCGTGGCGTCGGTGGGCGCCACGCGGAGGATCAACTCCTTCACCTGGTGCATGGCCGGACTCTCGCCGACCATGTCCCACTTCTCGGCCGTGCGTGTGTGCAGTTCGCGCTGACGCGCCTGCGCCGTCTTCATCTCGCTCTGCTGCACGAGCCGATCGGCGAGCAGGTTCAGCTCGTCGAGGTCGACCGGTTTGTTCAGGTAGTGCGCCGCACCGGCCTTCATCGCCGCGACCGCGGTCTCGACCTCACCGTAGGCGGTCATCATGACCACGGCCGTCTGCGGCCGACCGGCCTTGATGCGCTGCAGGAGTTCCATGCCGTCGATCGGGTCCATCCGGTGGTCGGTGAACACGATGTCGGCGGGGGCTTCGTCCAGTTCCGCGAGGGCCTGGCGGCCGTTCGCAGCGGTGCGGACGTCGTGTCCGCGTCGGCCGAGGGATCGCGCGACCACGTCGCACATGCGCTGTTCGTCGTCCACCACCAGGATCCGGGCCACGTCAGTCCTCCTGCGCGACGTCGACCGAGCGGACGTCGTCGGGGACGGGAAGATCCACCGTGAAGGTACTGCCCCGTCCGGGTTCGGTCTCGAGCTCGATCCGGCCCCCGTGGTCCTCGACGATCCGCTGGACCACGTGGAGTCCGAGTCCCGAACCCTTCTCCTTGCTGGTGACGAAGGGCTCGAAGATATCCTGCGCCCGTGCAGGGTCCATGCCGGTGCCGGTGTCCCGCACATGCAGCGCGACGCGACCGTCCACCGAGTCGAGTCGCAGGTCGAGCGTACCACCCTCGGGCATGGCCTGCACCGCGTTCAGTACGAGGTTCAGGACGACCTGTTGCAGACGGCGTGGATCGGCCCACAGCGCCAGCCGATCGACGGAGTCCAGGTTGGACCTCACCGCCACCCCCGCGCTCTGCAGGTCGCGCTCGACCAACTTCAGCGTCCGTCGTACCAGCCGCACCAGATCCACGGTCTCGGGGCGAAGGGGCGCGTCCCTGGCGAACTCGAGGTAACCGGTCAGCGTCTCGTTCAGTCGATCGACCTCTTCGGGAATGTAGCGGACGAGGTCGCTGTCGACGCCGGCATCGTCGAGTTCCTCGCGCAACAACTGCGCGGTGTTCTTGATGATCCCCAGGGGATTCCGGATCTCGTGGGCGATTCCCGCCGCCATTCGGCCCATCGCACCCAGTTGTTCGCTGCGTGCCAGGGCCGCGTGCGCACGGGCGAGCCGCTGGGCGTAGAACAGATACACGGCGACCGCCGTCGTCAGGAGCACCACGAGAGCGACACCGACGAACACCAGGGTTCCCCGCAGCGTGCGCAGGGTGTCGAAGAAGTCCGGAGCGGCGTGGACCGCGACGTGGCCGAGCAATTCCGCCTCGGAGCCACCGGAATCCAGGATCGGCCAGAACGCCGCCTTCAGGTACTCGTCCTGCTCGGTCGCGCGGGTGGGCAGATGAACCGGTTCGAGCGACGACAGGGCCAGGAAGGCTTCGCCGAACAGGAAGTCGTCGGGGCTGCCCGGTGTCCGCAGACCGGAGGTGTCGAGGAGAACCGTGCCCTCGAAGGAATACACGACGACGTAGTTGACGTCACGCCGCAGAGCCAGGTCCGTCAGGTGCGCCCGGAGACCGGCCGGCCGCAGGGGATCAAGGTCCTCTCCCTCGAGAGTCCACTGCGTCAGACTCTCGGGCGCCGCCGTGGCCGCGACCTCCTCGGCGATCAGCAGGAGGCGCTCGCCCATCTCGCGGTCGAGTGCTTCGCGACTGCGCTCGTAGATGGTCCAGAGCCCCGCGCCCGAAGCGATCGCCACGAGCACACCCAGGGTCAGGGCGCCCAGGACCTGCGCCCGCCGCCCGGGCACACCCGGATCAGCCGAGCGCCTGGGTCTGATCCGCGGCATGATAGGAGCTGCGTACGAAGGGACCCGACTCGACCCACGCGATGCCGGCGCGACGACCACGCTCGGCGATGCGATCGAAGTCCTCGGGATCGTAGAACCGCTCCACGCGGTGGTGTCTCGCCGAAGGCTGCAGGTACTGCCCCACGGTGAGGATGTCCGCACCCGCGCCGGCCACGTCGTCGAACAGGCGGTCGAGTTCGTCTTCGGTCTCTCCCAGACCGACCATGATTCCTGTCTTCACCAGTGGCCGCGGGCGATGCATGTGCGCCCGACGAAGCACCTCCAGGGAACCGCGGTAGCTCGAGCGGGGGCGCACGCCGGCGTACAGGCCCTCGACCGTCTCGAGGTTGTGCGCGAAGACGTCGGCGCCGACGGCCAGCACCGCTTCGAGCGCGCCGACCTTGTCGCGGAAGTCGGGCGCGAGCAGTTCGATCTTCGTGTCGGGACACTGGTCCCGCAGACGCTCCACGAGGTCGACGAACACCGCGGCCCCACCGTCGTCCAGGTCGTCGCGATCGACGGAGGTGATCACCACGTGGTCCAGCCCGATCTCCTGCACCGCGTCGACCAGGCGGCGCGGCTCGTCACGATCGACCTCGCCCGTCCACCCGTAACCCACGTCACAGAAGGTGCAACGCCGGGTGCACTGGTGGCCCAGGATCAGGAAGGTGGCGGTCCGTGCGTTCCAGCACTCGCCGATGTTGGGACACCTGGCCTCTTCGCAGATCGTGTTCAGCCCCTGCTCGCGGAACAGACGCTTGAGTTCGAAGTAGTCCTTGCCCGTTCGCGAGCGCATGGTCAGCCACGAGGGCTTGCCCCGCCGCGGATCGCCCATGCGGTGCTTGCGCCGAAGGGGGCGCGGGGCGGGATCGGACTCGGCAGTGGATCGACGCACGGTGGCCTCGTTCGGGGGCGGAATCGGCGGCCCGGGGCCACGATCACATCTGAACCCTGGCAATCCGGCCGACGATCGTGGATGGTGCGCACGGTAGTCCAGGCCCTGGACATTGACAAGACGGCCCCTGCGGCCGCAGCGCCGAGCCACCATGGATTCCTTCGCGACCGAATGGGGTCAGATCGTCGTCCTGGCCGTCGTGGGCTTCGTGGCCGGCTTCATGAACGTGTTCGCCGGCGGGGGCTCGCTGCTGACGCTGCCGATCATGCTGTGGCTCGGAATGCCCGCGCCGGTGGCCAATGCCACCAACCGCATCGGTCTGATCACCCAGAACATCGCCGCCACCACCGCCTTCCATCAGGGACACGTGCTGCCCCTGGGGACGGTGCTGAGATTGTCGCTCGTGGTGATCCCGGGATCGCTCCTGGGCGCCTGGCTGGCGATCGACATCGACGAGACCCTCTTCCGTCGGATCCTCGTCGGTGTCATGCTGGTTTCGCTGTGGGCGATCCTGCGCAGGAAGCCCGCGCGCGAGGTCTGGAAGCCGCGGACCGACGGGGTCACCTGGCAACTCGTACTCAGCTTCCTCGGCATGGGATTGTACGCGGGCTTCATCCAGGCGGGCCTGGGCTTCGTGATCATCGCGGTGCTCACCTCGGTCGGCCACTTCGACCTGATCCGGACGAACGCGATCAAGGTCGCGACCGTGCTGATCGCCCAACTGGTGGCCTTGACGGTCTTCGGACTGACCGGGACCGTGGACTGGGCCGCCGGGGCGGCGCTCGCCCTGGGCAGCACCACGGGTGCCTGGTCGGCTGCCCACGTCCAGCTCGCACAGGGGGCGCTGTGGGTGCGCCGGGTGGTGGTCGCCCTGCTGGTACTGTTCACCCTGCGCCTGGTGTACGAAGGATTCGTGGCGGGAGTGTGATGGCTTCGAAGCGTTCGACCGGTGTGGTTCTCTGGATCCTCGCCCTCTTGATCATGCTGGCCGCGGCCACCTACCAACGCCGTACGGGACCGACCTACCCCCTGGACGTGACGGTCGACGTCGCGGGACAAACCGTCGAGGTCGAGTTGCCGCGCTCGGCAACCACCGATGCTCCGGCCACGGTGACCTGGCCGGCGCATGCCGACGTCGATCGCGTGTGGCTGGTCTGGAAACGCTACCCCTCCGAGGACCCTCCCAGCCGCGTCGCCTTCGGTCCCGACGGGACCGCCGAGCTCCCGGTCCAACCCGCCGCCGGCAAGCTCGAGTACCACCTGCTGGTCCGGACCCACGCAGGGCAGGACCTGCTCCTGCCACCGGGTCAGGACCCGCCCGTGCTGCGCTACAAGGACCCGGTTCCCCTCGCCGCCCTGCTCCCCCACGTGGTCATGATGTTCCTGAGCATGCTACTGGGCGTCCGCGCGGCCCTGGCTTCCGTCGCCGGCCGGAACGAGACCCGCTGGCTGGTCCCGCTGACGGCCGTCGGCCTCACCCTGGGCGGAATGATCCTGGGCCCGGTCGTGCAGAAGTACGCATTCGGTGCCTACTGGACGGGCTGGCCGCTCGGCGGCGACCTCACCGACAACAAGACGCTGCTCATGTGGGTGGTCTGGGCAGCGACGGCGATCGCGCTCGCCGTGCGTCCGTCGTTGCGCCCGCGCTGGACCGGACGGGCGATGATCCTCGTCGCGACGGCCGTCATGCTCGCCGTCTACCTGATCCCGCACAGTCTGCGCGGCAGTCAGCTCGACTACGAAGCCCTGGAGTCCGGTGTGGACGCCCACGAGGCCATCCGGACCGGCAAGACGGAGTGATCCCGCCTCAGGGGCGTCCCCAGCGCACGGTGCCCAGACGATCGTCGGGATCGAAGTGCCTCTTCAACACGTCGCTCACGGCAACGGTCGCGGGATCGGCGTAGCGATCGTACACGCGCTGGTTGTGGGGCCCCACACCGTGCTCGGCACTGTAGCTGCCCCCGAAGTCCTCCACGCACAGGGCGTAGATCGAGTCCTGCAACGAGAGCCAGGACTCCGAGCCCGGACGGAGATCGCGCGTCGCGGGATCGTTCGGATCGATCAGCAGATTCACGTGGGTACCCCCGTCCCCCCAGTGGCCGTAGTCGCACACCCGCAGGCTCGGCCACCGTTCCGCCACGCGCCGGCGGATCGCCTCCGAGAACTCGGCCAGTCGCGACCGCGGGACCGACAGGTCGAAGGCCAGGACCTCGCCCTCCAGACGAATCGCCTCGGTCACGGAGTGCCGCAGGTGCCAGAAGGCGTCGTCCTGTTCGAGCAGGATGGCGTCGTCGTCGACCCCGGCGACCGTCGCCGCGACGCCGGACACGGTGCCCAGCACGAGCGTCGGCAGATCGAGTCGCTCGGGGGTGCAACTCGTCGCGAACTCGACGAGGGCGACCATGGACGGGTCGCGATCGGGGAAGGGATCGCGCACGCGCGAACCGCGGCGCACCGTCACCTCGATCGCCTCGCGGCTGATCACCTCGAATGCGGCCAGGAAGTCACCCAGGGTGCGTTCCAGACGCGAAAGCAGGTCGAGCGCCACCGCCCCTTCGTCGATCGCGAACAACAGCGTGGTGGTCTGGACGGGCAGGGGCGCGAGATCCAGTGCTGCGCGAGTGATGACGCCGAAGCTGCCGCTGGTGCCCACGAAGAGCTGGGCGGGATCCAGACCCGTGTTGTTCTTGCGGAGCGGTTGCAAACGCCGCATCACGGTTCCGTCGGCGAGGACGACCTCGACGCCCAGCAGGTTGCTGCGCACGTCACCGTAGCGGACCAGGCGGGTCCCGCCAGTGTTGGTGGCGACCATTCCCCCGACCTGGGGATCGGCCCCGAGATCGATCGGATACCACAGGCCGTACTCGCGCAGCGCCTCGTTCAGAGTGCCCAGACCGACGCCCGCTTCGACGACGGCCACGCGGTCCACCGGGTCGATCCCGACGATACGGTCGAGCCGTTGCAATCCCATCACGAGCTGTTCGCCGCTGGCGTCGGGATTGGAGGCTGCGACCAGACCGGTGTTCGCTCCCATCGGCTGGAGCCGCACGCCGTGCTCGGCGCAACGGCGCATGACGGCTGCGACCCCTTCCGTCGACGACGGCAACACCACCGCCCGGGCCCGCCCTTCGCCGTAGCGCCAGCCCTTCTCGTACGGCGCGCGGTCTTCGGGGACGGTCAGGACCGCCGACTCGCCGACGTCGGCACGCAGGGCTCCGAGCAGCGCGGAATCGTTCATCGCGTGCCCGCGCCCAGAGATTCACCGAACAGGATCGCGCGTGTCACCGCGTACACGTCGGTGTTCGTGAATCTCGACGCATACCGTCCGTGCACTTCTTCCGCGCGCCATCCGGCCAGGCGCGAAAGGATGCCCCCGTGGACGTCGACGGTGCCGATCCAGGCCACGGTGAATTCCATCTCGCGGCCGCTGTCGTCGGCGCTGGCCACGAAGGGTGCAGTGTCGCGTCCGAGCATCCCGTCGGTCGGAACCCGAACGTCGTCCTCGGACCGTCCGGTCGGATTCACGCGTACGGTCGACCGCGGCGGCGACACCACCTGCAGCGAGCTGCCGTCGCTGTCGGCCGCGGTCAGGACGAAGGTCCGTGGGTTGCGCCGCACGAAGCGCAGACTGGCATCGATCACCCGGTCTGCGCTGCGAAGACCGACGAGCGTGCCGAGAGCGTTGTTCTTGTTGCCGAAGTTGTCGGTGCTCTCGACCTCGCTGACCAGCAGGAAGGGCTTGCCCGCGGCTTCCGCGTGCCGGCGCAGGACCTCGAGCGCGACGTCGTGCATCTCCTCGGCACGCGGAGGGTCGTAGCCAGGCGTCCCCGGTGGCGAGCCGTGCGTGATCAACCGACCCGCGCGCGGATCGAGCCGCGACGGTTCGTCGCGTACCAGACCCGCTGCGACCATGCGTTCCTCGGTCGTGTCGTTGAACACGTCCTCGGCCGCGAACAGCCCGAGCACGCGCGGCGTCCAGCCGGGCTCGGCCCGCAGACGCCGCGCGAAGTCCTCGAACCCGGCTCGGGTCCGCAGGACCACCCAACCGTCGCCGAGGAGTTCACGGACCAGGTTGCGACCGTCTTCGCGCGCGGCCCGATCCCCGCTCAGCGGGTCGACGTGCAGGTAGCAGTCCGGAGTGATCCGGTCACCGCACGGCGGGGCGTCGTCGGGAAGGAAGAAGGCCTCGCCCCCACCCAGGGCGACGACCGGGCGCACGTCGACGTCCTCGAATCCGGGACGTCCGTCGACGAACTGTCGGGCGATCTCGTTCGCCTCGTCGCGGTGCGAAGCCTCGGCCCAGTACACTCCGGTGCCGGGCTCGGGCAGGTCACCGTCGTTGACCAGGCCCACGGGGTGACCGGTGTTGGCCGCCTCCCGCAGAACACTGCCGTGATAGCCCGAGGCCGCGGTGATCTCGACCGATTCCTCCCGTGATCCGTCGCGACCGAAGGAGCCGCCCCCCTTCACACGCTGCCCGAAGGCATGGGCGGTGGCTCCGCCGTTGGACGTCGCCCCCAGACGGTCGGACATGTGCCCGCGGTAGACCAGCATCTCCGGCATGAGATCCCACGCCAATCGCCCGTCGGGACCTTTCCAGTAGGTCCGCGCGGCGTTCCACGAGTTGAGCGCCGCGCCGTCGGGATGGACGAAGATCACGTTGGCCGGCTGCGACTGCGACTGCGACTGAGCCCAGGCCGAGCCGACGGCGGTCACGAGGGAACCGAGGACGAGAGCGAGGTGTTGAAGGCGCATCCGCGTGTACCTCTCCTGACGACGATCGACCCGAACGGCGCGAATCGGTAGTCTACACGAGCGCTTCGCCCTTCCCAACCCATCGAGGCCCCCTTGACGTGGAATTCATCGCGCGTGCCGGCAGGCCTCGCGGCCGTGGTCGTCGCCTTCGGTCTGGCCGTGGCTCCACTCCCACGTGAAGGCATCCTCACCAGCGAACTCCAGGACGCCCTGCACGCGATCGGCTTCGCCGTGTTCACATTCGTCCTGCTGCACGCGATCGAACGCTCGGCGCCCGCGACGCGACGCTGGACCCACCTCGGCCTCGCCCTGGCCTTCGCTCTCGCACTGGCCGTCGGCACCGAGGGGATCCAGAAGTTCACGCCCCGGGACTCCGATCCCTTCGACTTCGCTCGCGATCTGCTCGGCATCGCCATCGGCACCGCTGCCGCCGCGGTGCCGTGGGTCCGGACGCTGCCCGCACGCACGCTGCTGGTGGTCGCAGCCGTCATCGGCACCGGGGCGGCCTTGTCGCCGCTGTATTCCACGTTGCGCGCATTGGACGCCCGGCAGGCGCGCTTCCCCGTTCTGCACGACTTCGAAGAGGCGTGGGAACGCCTCTTCCTGGCCACGCGCGGAGGCGACCTGCGCTTCGATTCGGAGGGCCACGCCCGGCTGACGCTGATCGAGGGGAACTACCCCGCCCTCATCGTGCGCGAGTTCCCCTCGGACTGGTCCGGCTACGACCGACTGTCCTTCCGGATCGCAGCCGAGGGCGACGTCCCGACCGATGTCGCCATCCGGGTGGACGACGTGCTCCACGACGGGACGTACCACGACCGTTTCCAGACACGGGTCCGCGTGGACGCGGAATGGCGGGACGTCACGATCCCGCTCCGTGCGATCCGTGAGGGGCCGCGCGATCGACACCTGGACCTGAGCGCGGTGAAGACGGTGGTCCTGTTCGGTACGCCGAACACGCCTCGGCCACTCGTCCTGAGGGTCGACGACCTGCGGCTGGAGTGAGACGAGTTCAGCGGACGGGAAGCACCATCGCCTTCAGCGCGGTCCAGCTGATCGTGTCGTTCGCGCGCGCCGCGGGACCTCGGGATCCCGGCACCCCGAGGTCGTCCCAGGCGACCAGGCGGTACGAATCGACGGCCTGGCCGTCGACCATCGTGGACTCGCGCGCCAGGTACATGCGCTGCAGCCCGGCGACGTCGCGTGAGTCTGCGCCGAAATCGGCGGTCGCCCGCAGCGCGAGCACCGCGCGTACGTCGGCCTGGGGCGCCACGTCCGGCGCCAGGTCCTCGGTCCATTGCCCATCGAGATCGATCTCGAGGATCCGGAAGAATTCCACCGGTGGGCCGGTCCCCGTGGAATCGGAGAACAGTCCGGCGAAGGCCTCGAGTTCCGTCGTGCGATCCCAGGTCGGTGCGAGTCCGATCGCATCGACATCGGCCGGGGCGAGACGGAACACGAAGAGCGGGTGGAGGAGATCCGCGTAGACCTGCGCATCACGCTGCCCCCAGGCCGCCTCGAAGGCATCGAGCCACTCGGAGGGCGAAGTCGGCACCGTCGGCCCGTCGCCGTCGTCGGGACCGACCCCCACCACGTCGTCGTCGTCACTGCACCCCACGACGGACCACGACAGGATCGCGACGAGACCGATTGAACAGAGTGTGCGCATGGAGTTCCTCGTGGCCAGAGTTCGGTTCCACGAACGGTAGCGACAGCGCCCGCGCCAGGGCAAGCCCCACGCGTCACCCTTCGTCGGTCGGTGCCTCGTCGCGCCGTCGCGCCCGGCCGGGAGGATCGGCATCGCCCGGGACCAGTCCCACGAGCTTCTGCCCCTCGCGCGCCTGCAACGGCAGCTTCGAATCGAAGGGGACGATCGACTCGTCCTCCGACACCACGAACAGCGGCAGCGCGTCCGCCCCGTACAGCTCGTGGTAGTCGTCGATCGTGAAGTCCTGACTGAGCCGCGTGGACTTGAACACCCACCCCTCGCGGTGCCGGCGCGTGATGGATCGGTAGGTGACGTCCTCGTCGAACAGCCGCCTTCCTCCCACCTCGAGCTCGTCCTCGCCCTCCGTCGCGTCGGCCGTCTCGAGCTGGTACACGTTCGCGCGCCCGAAGACCTCGGCCAGACGGACACAGGCCAGCGAATTCACCTCGTCGTTCGGGGTCAGCGCCAGGAAGACCCCTCGGTCCGACAGATCGATGTCCTCCAGCGCCCCCTCGGTCAGGATGTTCTCGCCCACCGCTTCGAGTCCGGTCATCCGCGCCGCACCCACGTGATTGCGGTTCGTGTCGACCAGTAGGACGTCGCCGCCGACACGCTGCAAGGTCTCGGCGAGGGCACGCGCCCACTCGTGCGCGCCCAGGATCAACAGGCCCTTGTGGGCGGCGGAGCTCACACCCAACCACCGTGCCACGAAGGGCGCACCGGTTCCGTAGACGAGCACGGTCCCCACGATCACGAAGAAGGCCAGGGGCACGATCATTGCCGCGTCGGCGACGTCGTGCTCGGCGAACTCCAGCGCGATGACCGATGCCAGAGCAGCCGAGACGATCCCCCGCGGGGCGACGAGCGCCACGAAGAATCGCTCCCGCCATGCCATGGGCGTGCCCAGGCCGCTCAGCAGGACGGAAACCGGTCGCACGACGACCACCAGGGCCCCCAGGAACAGCACGTGCCGCCACGAGATCTCGAGCAGCATCTCGCGGTCGATCCGCGCGGCCAGCAGGACGAACAGGACCGCCAGCAACAGGACCTGAAGGCTCTCCTTGAACTCGACGATGTGGCGGATGTCGACCCGACGCTGGTTGGCCAGGGTCACGCCCATGACCGTGACGGCCAACAGCCCCGACTCGGGCTGCAACTGCTCGCTCGCGCCGAAGACCACGAATACGAGCATGAGCGACACCGGGTTCTGCAGATGGTCGGGAAGCAGGTGACGGCGCAGCAGGAAGCCCATGCCCAGACCCGCCAGCACTCCGTAGAGGCTCCCCATTCCGAGCGTGAAGGCAACCCCCCGCACCGGATTCGCCCCTTCGAGGCCGTGCAGGATCACTTCGAACACGAGAATGGTGACCATCACACCCAGCGGGTCGGTGACGATCCCCTCCCACTTCAGCGCGGTTCCCACGCTGCGGTGGGGGCGGATCTGCCGCAGCATCGGGCCGATCACCGTGGGACCGGTGACGATGAACAGGGCACCGAGGAGGAGCGCCATGTTCCAGGGGACGTCGAAACACCACCGCGCGAAGAGCGTGCCCCCGGCCCACGTGACGACGACTCCGATCGTGCACAGGTTCCGGACCATGGTGCCGACGTGGCGGAGTTCCCCCAGACGCAGGCTCAGACCACCCTCGTACAGGATCACCGCGACCGACAACGAGACCAGTGGGAGCAGCAGGTCGCCGAAGAGAGCGTCGGGATCCAGCCACCCGAGAACCGGGCCGGCGAGGATCCCCACCGCCAGGAGCAGAAGAATGCTCGGCAGGCCGGCTCGCCACGCGATCCACTGGGCCAGCACGCCGGCCACGACGATCCCCGCCAGGCTCTGTACGATGGATTCCATGGCCGCAGCGTCCGCCCACCCCCGAAGGGTGTCAAGTCAGTCCACGTAGCCCAGACTGCGCAGACGTTCGAGCTGCTCGGGACTCAGGGCGTCCAGATCGACGAACTCCCGGCCCCAGGTCGCGGTCTTTCCCTCTTCCCATTCCTGCAGAAGGGGGCGCAGTTCGCGCACCATTCGGTGTTCGGGGTCGTAGAGATCGTCTCGCTCGTAGGGGTCGTCCGATCGGTCGTAGAGTTCCCAGCTCCCGGCGGCCAGATCGTGGATCAGTTTCCAGTCTTCGCGTGTCACGGCCGTGAGGAAGGCTTCCTTCTCGATCACCTGGGGGTCGCGCTCGTCGCCGTCGACCAGGAACGACACCTCGGCGAACAGCGGCCGGCGCTGCCACTCGGATTCGGGGGCGCCGGCCAGGAGGGGCACGAGCGAGTCTCCGTCGAAGCCCGACCCGACGTCCTCACCCCCCAGGTCCAGCAGGGTGACCGGCACATCCACCAGGGACACCGGCGCCCTCACCGTGTCGGGCGGGAGGTGGGAAGGCAGGCTCATGATCATCGGGACGTGCACGAAGGTGTCGTAGAGATAGCGCGTGTGCCCGATCCAACCCTGCTCCATGAACGACTCGCCGTGGTCCGCGACCACGATCACCAACGTGTCGTCGTGCAGACCGGCGCGCTCGACGGCGTCGAGCAATCGTCCGACGTGGTGATCGGTGAAGGCGACCTCCTCGCGGTAGACGTCGCGGAAGTAGCGGACATCGTCGGGGGACATGTCGTGGCGCCGGCGCCGCAGCTCGTTGATCCGCGGATCCCAGTGCCGCGCGGGACCGTCGTACCAGTCGCTGCGCGAGAAGTCCTGGTGGTGCACGTAGACGTTGTGTGGGTCGAAGTAGTGCACGAAGAGGAAGAAGGAGTCGCCGGCCATGGCCTCGAGCTGGGCGATCGCACGGTCGGTGACCTCCCGCGACGACACTCCCCGGTGACCGGCGATCGGGGTCTCGTCGTAGCGGTCGAAACCCTGCGCGTACCCCAGTTCGCGATCGATCAGGAAGTGGCTGATCACACCGCCCGTGCGCTTCCCACGGGCCTTCATCCACTCGGCCAGTGTCGTGTGCTCGTCGGACAGGGAATCCATCAGGTGGATGGCGCCGTGGTGCGAAGGGGTCAACCCGGTGAAGAGCGAACCGACGCTCGGCTGGGTCCAGGGCGCCGGCGCCTGCGCCCGCGTGAACAACACGCCGCCTCGTGCGAGTGCGTCGAGATTCGGTGTCGTGTCGAGACCCGGCTCGTCCTCGGGAGCCAGCGCCCCCACGTGACCAGCACCGAGCGTGTCGATGCAGATGAGCAGTACGTTCAGATCTTCGAGCGGAGGCAACGGCGACTCGACACGCGGCGCGCACGCCACGAGCAGCACGACGAAGACCAGGACGAGCCGGGAACGCACCATGACGGGCCTCTCGGGAAGACGAATCAGAAGTAGCCCAGCGACCGGAGCCGCTCGATCTCCTCGGGGTCGAGCTCCGGTGGCGCGACCGCCCGGTCGTTCATCTGCTCGAAGGTGGCCCGCGGATTCTCCAGTCGGAACTCGAGCACCTCGGCCAGATCGTCCACGGCGTCGGGTTCGATCCGGGTCAGATCCACCTGCTCGTGCGGATCTTCGACCAGATCGTAGGCCTCGTGGTCGCCGTCGCTCGAGTGGATGTACTTCCGCGGCCACTCGATCATCACGCGGCGACTGCGATCGAAGCGATCGGCCCACGCCGAGCGCAGGTCCTTGATCCGCGTGAAGTGGTTCTCGGCGAGCACGGCCGACCCGGGCCATGCGTAGGGGAAGGCCTCGGCCGGCAGCACCTCGAGATGACGCGCCACGAGATGGGGCACGTGCACCAGGCTCGTCTCCCCGGACTCCACCCGCCCCTCGGTCTGCCCCGGTCCCTTGATCATCAGGGGCACGCGCAGCACCGGTTCGTACACGTCCTTCGAGTGCTCGATCAGATCGTGCTCACCCAGGAACTCGCCGTGATCGCTCAGCACCACGATCAGGGCGTCATCGAACCGCTCGAGCCGGCGCAGTCGTTCGAACAAGTCCCCGAGACCCGCGTCGAGGTTCGCGACGGACAGGTCGTACAGATCGCGCAGGCGTCGAAGGTTCTTCTCGGGGTCGTCGCCGTCGAGGACCCGGGGGTACAGCGACTTCAACAATCGCACCCCTTCCTGCGGCGACCTCGGGGTCACGAATCCCTCGCGCGGGGTCAGGTTGTAGGGTCGGTGCGTGTCCATGTAGTTGAGGAACAGGAAGTCGGGCCGGTCGTCGTCGTGGCGTAGCCAGGCCTCGGCGGCGGCGTTCAGCGCGGGCGCGAAGCGCATCGAGACGTCGAAGTGCTCGAAGCCCTGGTCCATCCCGTAACGCGGCGTGACGTAGGCCTCGTTCGCGACGATCGCCCCGGTCCGGTACCCCATGCGTTGCAGACGCTCGGCCAGCGTGAGCGCGTTCTCGCTCAACGGCACCACGTTGTTGTTCTGCACGGCTGCGGTGTCCTCGAGCGCCACGGTGCGTGCTCCGTGCTCGAAGGCGTGCTGTCCGGTGAACATCGACGCGTGCGACGGCAGGGTCCACGGAGAGGTCGCCCATGTGCGGGCATGGCGCGTGGACCTGCCGGCGAAGGCATCGAGGTGAGGGGTGATGCTCGGACTGCGACCGTAGCTGCCCAGCCGGTCCGCGCGCAGGGTGTCGAGGCAGATCAGGACGACGTCGGGCGGCGACGTGTCGTCGCTCGGCCCTCCACATGCGAGAAGGGCCACGAGAGCGACGAGCAGGAAGGTGCGTCGAAGGACAGCCACGCCGGATTCCGGAGGGTTGACGGGATCGGGCGCCGTCGCGCCCTGCGGCGGTCACGATAGCCCGGGCCCGGCTCCCCCCGCAAGGTCACCCCCCACGACGAGGACCCGCGGCCGGCCGGCCACGGGTCCCGTCGAACGCGGTCGAACCGATCCGGGGCTAGAAGCGTGCGCCACCGGTCAGGATGAACTGCTCGGCTCCGCCGAGTTCGATCTTCAGCTCGGCGAAGGGCGTCACCGACGGGCCGGCGTCGAAGTCGACGCCACCGAGGATGTTCAGGCCCACCCCGCTGTCGTCGTTGTCGATCGAATCGGCGAAGGGTCCGAACTCGCTCTCGTCGAAGTCGACCGACACGTTGTAGATGTGCAGTCCGCCCCCGGCGTACACACCCACCGGGGAGTTCTCGATCGGGATCATGTAGTGACCATTGATGTTGATCTCCCAGAAACTCACATCGGCGCTGCCGGCGTCGTCGGGGAAATAGAAGTCGAAACTGGCCATGGCACGGGTGTTCTCCACGAACTCCCCGGTCCCCATCACCGCACGGGCTCCGATGCCCAGATCGAAGTCGTCGGCGTAGTTCAGCTGGCCGCCGAACGACACGGGTGTCTGGGCCGAAGCCACGGTGGCCGTCGTGCAGACCAGGGCGACGGCGAGGACCACGAGGGTACGCAGGTGCATGGAACCTCTCCTTGAAGAGATCGAGGGGGAACGGCAAGACGGCGAAGTGTAGGTCCGGCCCCCGATCGGCGCAACGCCGAAGCGCGGCTAGACCCTTGCCGGCTGCCCCCACATCTGGACCAGGTTGAGCAGGGCGCAGGTCGTGAGACCCAGGGCCCGCGTACTGATCCATTCCTGGGGACCGTGGAAGTTCACACCGCCGGCGAAGAGGTTCGGAGTCGGCAACCCCTTCGCCGTGAGCTGCGAGCCATCCGTCCCGCCCCGGATGGGAACCACCCGCGGCTGCAGCCCGGTCGCCGCGATCGCCCGCTCGAGCACCTCGCCGATCTCCGGACGGTCGCGGAGGTCGTTCGCCATGTTCCGGTACTGCTCGCTGATCTCGACCTCGACCTTCAGCCGAGGCTCCTCGGCCCGTAGCCCCTCGGCCATCGTCATGAGACGGCGGCCCCGCTCCGCCAGGGTGTCGTCGTCGAAGTCCCGCACGATGAGATCGACATGGCAGGCTGCGGCGTCGCCGCTCACGGCGAGTGGGTGGTAGAAGCCCTCGCGGTCGCGGGTCCCTTCGGGTGCCTCGGTGAGCGGTAGCCGTGCCAGGAACTTGCCGGCCCACGTGAGTGCGTTCACCATCTTGCCGTACGCGCGTCCCGGGTGGACCGATACGCCTTCGAAGGTCAGTCGTGCCTTGTCGGCACTGAAGGTCTCGACGTTCATCTCCCCCGGGAAGCCCCCGTCGACCGTGAAGGCGGCGGGAACGCCGAAGCGCTCGAAGGGGAAGCGGTGTGCCCCTCGCCCGATCTCCTCGTCGGGCGTGAACCCGACCAGGATCGTGGGCCGCTCGATCTCCGGGTTCTGTTGCAACACCTCGAGCAGACTCATGATCGCGGCCACGCCGGCCTTGTCGTCGGCGCCGAGCAGGGTGGTTCCGTCGGTGGTGACGATGGTGTCACCGATGCACTGCTCGAGTTCGGGGTTGTCCTCGGGATCCAGCCGCAGCCCGTTGCCGATCTCGATCGGTCCGCCGCTGTAGTCCTCGTGCAACTGCGGATCCACGCCGGTTCCGGTGAACTGCGGCGCGGTGTCCATGTGCGCGACCAGGCCGATCCGGCCCTCGCGTGTCCCCGGGAGTCGCGCCGTGACGTAGCCGTTGTCGTCGAGGACGACGTCGTCGAGCCCCAGGCTCCGCAGTTCTTCCTCGAGCAGCCGCGCGAGATCGAACTGTTTCGCGGTGCTCGGACACGAGTCGCTGGACTCGTCGCTCTGCGTGTCGATGCGCACGTAGCGCAGGAAGCGATCGAGCAGATCCGTGGAATCGAGGACAGCTCGTGGGTCGTCGAAGACTCGGCTCATGGTTCGCGCTCCGGTTTGGGTCGGAGCGAAGTGTAGACAGACGGCGAGGGCATCTCCAGAGGGTCCACGGGCGGGATCACGTTTCCGTTGGACACGTCCCCACGATCCGTGGATCGGCCGATCGCTTGGTGCGCACCGTCCCGATCGCTTATGATCATGGACACGAGCGAGGACGCCGCGAGCCACGCTCTGCCAACAGCGCTCCTGTCGTCGTCCGGGAAAGGGCACCGTGCCCCGCGTCAGTGTCGTCATCCCCTGCTACAATGCTGCGGACACGCTCGGGGAAGCGCTCGACAGCGTCCTGTCGCAGTCGTTCGACGATCTCGAGGTGATCGTCGTCGATGACGGATCCGACGACGATCCACGGGCGGTGGTCGAGGCCCGCTCCGACCCACGAGTCCGTCACCACCGGATTCCGAGGAGTGGCGCCCCCTCGCGCCCACGGAACGTCGGGGTCGCCGACGCCCGCGGCGACGTGGTGTTCTTCTGCGATGCCGACGACGTCATGCTTCCCGGAAAGATCGCGAAGCAGATGACCGTCCTCGACGCCCGACCTCTCGTGGGCATGGTGTTCACCGACTTCGAGGTGATCGACGCGTCGGGAAACGTGGTCCGGCCTTCGTTCCTGGCCCGCTTCCGGACGCTCCGCTGGGTCGCCGAGGGGGGTACGCGCGAAGGAGGTGGCTATGACCCCGGGCGCATGCTCCGAGGCCTGCATCGAGCGAACTTCGTGGGAATGTCCGGTGTCGCGATCCGCCGCTCGGTTCTGCGCGACGCCGGCGGCTTCGACGAATCCCTCGATTCGAGCGAGGACTTCGACCTCTGGCTCCGGGTGGCCGCCGTCACACAGTGCCTTCACCTCGACGAACCGCTCCACAGGTACCGGGTCCACCGGAACGGCCTGATGCAGGAGAGTTCGGCCCGCCATCCCCTGGCGAGAATCGTCGTTCTCGAGCGTGAGAGGAACCGCGTGGCAGATCCCGGAAGCCGGCGCGACCTCGGGCAACGTATCGGCAGCAATCATTTCTCGGCGGGGTGGGCGTTCAGCAACCAGTACCGTTTCCCGGAGGCGCGGGCACACTACCGTCACGCATTCCGTCACCAGCGCAGCTGGAGATCGCTGAAGGCTCTCGTGACCACGCTCCCGATCGTCGACCGTCTGGTCGCGCGCATCCGCACGCATCTTCGCGGCTGACCTCACCCACCCGGTACCGTACGATCGCCGACTCGCTCAACTCGACCCCGGCCACGCGTGGGCGGACAGGCCGTAGATCATGGCGCCACCGACGAACCCCGTGGCCAGGACGACGACCGCGAGCACGAACAACGCCACGCGATACGCCCGTGGACCGGTTCGTGCGAGCCGCGCACGCTCCCCCATCGCGACGACCACGACGGCCCCGACGGCGAGCGCTGTCCCCGCCCACCGGTGTGCGGTCAGCATCCACGCGCCGTCGGTGATCCGGAAGCCGGCGAAGAACCATCCGAGCACGGCCGCCACCACTGCGCTCGCAGCGCCCAGCCAGAGGCAGAAGCGTGCGGCGTGCAGGCTCGTCTCGTGCCACCGACCGCTCATCGCGAGCAATTCCGCCAGAGCCGCGGCCACGAGCAGGCCGATCGGAAAATGCACGACGGGCGGGTGGAAGGTCCCCAGCCACGAAATCACCCGGAGCCCGAAGGTGTCGGGGGAACGGACCTCGTCGTGCCGTGGAGGCACGTGCGCGCCCAGGTGGAAGGCCGGCCCTTCCTCGTCGGCCTGGCCGGCCTCGCCCTCCACCGGAGCGTCCGACGCGACCTCGCCCTCGGCGAGCACACGGATCGTTCCCACCATCCCCGCCCGTTCGTGCGGAATGCAGAAGTAGGTGTAGTCGCCCGGCACCTCGAAGGTCCGCGTGTAGCTCTCTCCCGGCCCGACGTTGCCCGAGTCGAAGGGCGGCGCGTTGCGCGGCCGGGACACGTGCGAGGGGTCGGCTGCCTTCGAGGAGTCGGCCGTCACGGTGTGCGGTACCGACCCGGGATTGACCCAACGGACGGTACCGCCGACCGCGACCGTGGCGTGCTCCGGCGCGTACTCGAGGGTGTCGGTCATCTCGACGACGACCGTGTCCCGCGGAGCCGCATCACGGGCGGGCGCGGAGACGGGCCAGAGCACGCATGCGACCGCGGCGGCGGACAGTGCGAACGCCCACACGGTGGGTGTCCTCCACGAACGCCGTGGAGACGGGGACGAACGTGGACACCGAGGGACACCGCACTGCCGCCGCCGGGAATCACTCATCGTTGGCGAATACGTAGTCGTTCCCGCCGGCATTGGCGTGGCAAGAGCGACACGACGGAACCCGTCCCGCCACCTCGTTCCCACCCTGCTCGGCGACCTCGCCGGCGGCGGTGTACTTGGCGTACCACCAGTCGCGATGTTCGGTGTCGTAGCCCTCGACTCGCTTCATCACCGTGATCGCCGCGAGTTCCTCTTCGGGCGAGTAGTTCTCCTTGACGATGATCGTGCCGTGCGGTGGGTCATCGGGGTTCGCCGCACCCACCCGATTCACGTAGGTCTTGAGCAGGGCACCGTGGGGCCGGCTCCCTTCGTAGAAGCCCGCCGGCAGCCCGGGATACGGTGCCCAGTGCTCGTACTCGGCGTCGTCCAGCCAGCTCCATAACTCGGCCGGCTCCGGGGCCATCGAGCTCGAGCCTCCGTGGCTCTCCGAAGCCGAAGCTCCCGGTTCGACCGCGATGAGCGTTCCGGCCAGCAGGAGGCCGAGGCCCACGGTGACGGTGATCGACGTGATGCGCATGTTCGTGACTCCCACGTTCGAAGGGGTCGGGCCGGCGTCGCAAGCGCCGACCGGATCGGAACGGGAGTCTCGACGTGACGGAGGGTCGTCGACAGCGGGAGTGCGCCCGGGTTCGGGCGCGGGGGCCCGACCCACGACTCCATGGGGACTGCCCTTCCCCGTCTGGGGGAGGGCCCATGGGAGGAGCAACCCGGATCGGGTGTCCGGGTCCGAACTTCGCGCGAAGCCAGCGGCTCCGGGGACCGTCGTACAGCTCCGTCTGTCGCCGGAGGCACGGACGCCGCCCCTACCCGCGATCCCGTTGACACCCGCTGGATCGCGGACGCACATTCACGCCGTTCCCGGATCCGAATCGACGTCCCGCTCCGGCGGCCACCATGCACCGAGCCATCGCCTCCACCCTCGCCCTCGTGCTGTTCGCGGCCGGCTGCGCCGACGAAGCGCTCATCGGCGAACGCGTGCCGAACTCCGCGCCCGACACGCAGGTCGAGGCCACGCCACCCAACCTCGGCGCATCGACCTTCCGCATCACCCTGTTCTGGTCGGGCAGCGACCTCGACGGCACCGTCGACGGCTACGAGTGGATCATCACCGACAACGGATCCGACGGGATCCTCTCACCCAGCGACACCACCGGGACCTGGAACTACACCGAGTCCACCGACTCGACCTTCGTCGTGTCAGCCGACATCCCGGACTTCGGACCGGACGTCGAGAATCCCGGTATCGACGACGTCGAGGACGTCCGCTACTGGCAGACGCACACCTTCCTCGTTCGCGCCGTCGACGACCGCGGTCGCCGGGACCCCAGCCCTGCGCACGTCAGCTTCACGGCCACCACGCTGGCCCCGAAGATCGAGATCGATCGGCCCACCGTCCCCGCGACACCGTCGTGCGTCGAGGGCCCGCTGGCCCTGTCGTTCGGCTGGACGGCCGAGGATCCGGACGACACCCGCGGCGGAGTGGCCGAGGTGCGTTACCTGCTGATCGAGATCGGCGGACCCGACGACCGCTGCCTCACCGACACACAGTTCCGCGACTCGAATCCAGTGGCCTCGGCGCCCGAGACCGCCTGGAGCGAGTGGATTCCCTACGAAGCCGGCCAGGACAGCGGACGGGTCAAACGCTATCGCATCCTCGAACAACCCGTGGGCACTTCGTACATCTTCGCGGTGCAGGCCCGGGACGTGGCCGGAGCCGTCACCCCCACCTTCGACTGGGGCGTGAACGTCCGCCACGTGAAGACGACACGGAACAAGTTTCCCCTGCTCACGGTCACCGAGAGCAACCTGGGAACCACGGTGGGCGCCGGAACTTCGACACTGCTGCGCTTCGACATCGTGGCCGGCCAGCCCCTCGACTTCTCCTGGCGAGCCGAAGCCGAGAGCTACGGCGGCGTGATCGAAGCCTTCCGCTACGGGTTCGGGGTCGTCGACCCGAACGACGAGGAAGACCCGAACTGGTCCGTTCCCTGGGGACCGAGCTGGCGCACCGCGCGGCGGCCGACCGGATTCTCGCAGGGATCTCCGAACTTCGTCCTGCAGGTACGCGACAACTCCGGATCGGTCTCGCGGATCAGCTATCAGTTCCAGGTGATCCAGATCAAGGCCCGCAAGGACCAGAGACCGCTCCTGGTGGTGGACGACGACACCGGAGGCGGCGAGATCCCGACCCCGATCCGCCGCATCGACCAGCAGTGGGACGAGGAGTGGCGCCGTACGCTCTTGCGCGTCCAGGGATTCGCCTCGGCCAGCGACATGATCGACACCGCCACCGACGCGAACCGTCTGACCTTCTCGCTGCTCAACGACTACCGCGCGGTGATCTGGTTGGTCCGAACGGGACAGTCATCGTTCATGACGACCCGATTCGCACCGCCGAACCCACGCGGTGCCCGCTTCAACTGGTTGCAGGTCTACCAGAAGTTCGTGGGGAACGTCATGCTGGCCGGGCCGGCGGCAGCAATGCAATCGGTGCAGACGAACACCTCGGACTTCACCGACTTCCCCATGCCGCTCGTGCTGAACACCTCCGACGGGGGCAACAACGGACTGGGCACGATCGTCGATGCAGAGGGCCGCACGGTGAACGTGGGAACACTCCGCTATGCGTACACCTCGTGGTGCCTCGACACGATCGACTGGGTGCGCCCGTTCAGGGTGTACGGCGAACGCGACGGCGCGCCGCGCCGTCGCCGGATCGGGTGTGAGAGCTACACGTACGCGCGCGTCTCCCCGGACTTCGTCTCCGAGTTCCGTCCGACGGTCCAGGAGGTGACCCACCTTCGCCCGACCGAGATCCGTCTGCGCGCCGGCGACACGACGGTCGACCCGCAGCTCCTCGACCGTCAGAACCTCGCCGCGCTCGGCGCCGAGGAGTTCTACAACGTGAACGCGGCCAACCGGCCGGTCCTGGTGAGTCCCCGCGAGTGCCAGACGCCGATGTTCCTGGCCGTGGCCCGGATGGACGTCGACAATGCCGAGGTGATGGAGCCGGAGGACCTTCCCGAGCGCTATCGAGTCGGTGTGCAGGAACGACTGGTGAACCTGACCGAGTCGCCCCCGGGATCGGGACAGCTGGTCGACGACTGCCCCGCGGTGACGCTCGCGCGCCGGTCGACTTCGACGATCACCCATGCTCCCGTGGCCATCGCCAGCACCCAGTACCTCCGCGAACGCACCAAGCAGGGCGGCACGCTGCTCACCGAGGACTACATCTGGGGCTTCAATCCCCTCACCTTCGAGCGTGCGGAGTTCGACGCGGTCATGGATTGGATCCTGCTCACGCGATGGGGACTGAACGACGAGTAGCCGTCCTAGCGCTCGAAACCGATCCGCAGCGTGTCCTGTTTCAGCCGTTTGGCCATCTGCTCGTACTGGGCCTCGGTCTCGGCCGTGACCGAGGGCACGGTCTCCTCGATCGCGGCGAGGAATTCCTCGTGGCCGACACGCTCGGCCCGTGGATCGGTACGAAGTGCCAGCATGCCGGCACGGGTGCACACGCCTGCGATGTCGGCCCCACTGAATCGTGCCGTACGGGTGGTCAGATCATCCAGGTCGACGTCGTCGCCGACGTGCATGCCACGCAGCTGCGCCTCGAAGATCTTGCGCCGTTGCTCGGCGTCGGGCATCGGAACGTAGACCATCTCGTCGAGTCGGCCGGGGCGCAGCAGAGCCGGATCGACCCGGTCGGGGCGGTTGGTCGCGCCGAGGATGCACACGCCCTGAAGTTCCTCGACACCGTCGAGCTCGCTGAGAATCTGGTTGACCACGCGCTCGGTCACCGCGGGCTCCCCCAAGGACCCGCCACGCACCGGCGCCAGCGAGTCGAGCTCGTCGAAGAAGATCACGGCTGGCGCCACGTGCCGCGCACGCTGGAAGAGCTCTGCGATCTTCTTCTCGGACTCGCCGTACCACTTCGACAGCAGCGAACTGCCGCGTGCGGCGAGGAAATTCGCCCCCGCCTGGTTGGCGACGGCCTTCGCCACCAGCGTCTTGCCCGTGCCCGGCGGCCCGTACAACAGGATCCCCTTCGGCGCGCGAATCCCCAACCGCAGGAACGCACCCGGATCCTGCAGCGGCAGCTCGACCATCTCGCTCAGCGCCCGCTTGACGTTCTCGAGCCCGCCGACGTCCTCCCAGGTGACACGCGGGATCTCCACCATGACCTCGCGCAGCGCCGAGGGCTGGATCTCCTTGAAGGCCTCGTCGACATCGGCGTTGGTCACCTCGAGCTGCTCGAGCTTCTCGCTCGGAATGGTGTTCTGCTCGAGATCGAGTTCGGGAAGCATCCGGCGCAGCGTCTCCACGGCGGACTCGCGGGCCAATGCGCTGAGATCCGACCCCGTGTAACCGTGGGTGCGGGCTGCGATCCCCTCGAGGTCGACGTCCTCGTGCAGAGGCATGCCGCGCGTGTGGATCTGCAGGATCTGGAATCGGCCGTCCTGGTCGGGAATCCCGGCCACGATCTCACGATCGAAGCGACCCGGGCGACGCAGGGCCTCGTCGACCGCGTCGATGCGGTTCGTGGCCCCGATCACCACGACGTTGCGTCGAGCCTTCAGTCCGTCCATCAGCGTGAGCAGCTGGGCGACGATCCGGCGCTCGGTCTCCCCGCTCACGTCACCCCGTTTCGGGGCGATCGAGTCCAGTTCGTCGATGAAGATGATCGCCGGGGCGTTCTTCTCGGCCTCTTCGAAGACCTGCCGCAGTCGTTCCTCCGACTCGCCGTAATGCTTGCCCATGATCTCGGGCCCGTTGACGACGGCGAAGTAGGAATCGGTCTCGTGGGCGACGGCCCGGGCCAGCAGGGTCTTGCCGGTTCCGGGTGGGCCGTGCAGCAGAACGCCCAGCGGAGGTTCGATACCGAGACGGTCGAAGAGCTCGGGGTGCCGCAACGGAAGTTCGATCATCTCGCGGACCTTGGCCACGGCGTGGTCCAGTCCGCCGATGTCGTCGTAGGTGATGACGTGGCCCTCGTCCTCGCGCACCTCGGTGTACTCGGGCGCGAGTTCGATCTCGGTCTCCGGGGTGACGCGCACCACGCCGCGGGGCTTGGTCGAAACCACGGTCAGCCGGATCTCCATGAGACCGAAGGCCGGCGATTCGAAGAAGTCGCGGAAGAAGTCGTCCCGGTAGCCGTCGGTGCCCACGCTCTGCCGTGGTCGCCGGAACACGCTCGTCGACACCAGGTCGCCCGACAGCACGGGACGGTGTAACAGAGTGGGGCGTAGGGCCTCGCCCGTGCCGGCCACACGCAGCCCCTTCTGGGCGGGCGCCACGACCACACGGGCAGCCGGACTCCACTCGGCCTCACGGATCTCGACATGCTCACCGATGCCGACACCGACGTTGTGCCGAGTGAGACCGTCCAGTCGCACGATCTCGAGTCCCACGTCCTCCTGCTCGACCGGAACGACGGTGGCGGCCGTGAGATGCTTGCCCTCGACCTCGACCACGTCCCCGCGCTCGAGGCCGAGTGCCCGCATGCTCTCGGGTCCCAATCGGACGATTCCCTTGCCGACGTCGTTCTGGCGCATCTCCGCGACCTTCAGACGGATCGCGTTCTGCGTCTGCTGGGGGGACATGGCGGACCTCCTGGGGCTGCGCGGTAACGGTCGACAACATCGACCTTTCGCAGCAGAGGTACGCCATCCGACCCGGATCAGGGGTCCGGGGAAATCCCGCCTCTGTCGTCATGGCCCCCCGGGGGGTGCGCGCGACGCCCGGTCACTCCCCGATCTGCACGACTTCGACCTCGAAGTTCAAGGTCTCGCCCGCCAGCGGATGGTTGGCGTCGAGCACGACCGTGTCGTCGGTGACCGAGTCGACCTTCACCGGCACCGTCTGCCCCTGGGGCGTCTGCACCTGGAGCGGTGTGCCGATCTCGAGCGGGATGTCGTCGGGGATGTTGCTGCGCGGCACGGCCTGCTTCGCGTCCGGATTGATGTGGCCGTAGGCCTCCTCCGGCGGAACCGTGACCTTCTTCGTCTCGCCCTCGCTCATGCCCGGCAGTGCGCTGTCGAGTCCCGGGATGATCTGTCCCGACCCCACCTCGAACTGCAGCGGGTCGCGCTCGCGCGAGCTGTCGAAGACGGTCCCGTCCTCGAGCGTTCCCGTGTAATGGATGCTGACGGTGTCGCCCGTCTTGACCTGTTCCATGGCGTCTCCAATGCGCGTGCGTGCTGGGGGTCCGGGTCGCCGGGACCGCGGATCGACCGGGGACGGACCCGCTGCGGGTCAGGCAGGGTAACACGAGAGTTCGTCGTGTAAAGGCGACCCCGGAAGTTCGTCCGGAAGGGCCGGGGGCGATGAATGGGGGAAGACCCCAGGCCGGGGAGCACTCGCGCGGCGGTGGTCGGATCCGCGAACGAGCCCGAGATCACACCTCCGCCATCGGCGCTCTCCGGTTCGGCCCACGCGACTGGAGCTGGAACTCGGACCGGGAAGCCGGCCGACGGCGTGCTCCGTGTCGGACTTCCGATCGTGTCACTGCAACACGCCACGCACCCGCATCGCCCGTGCATACAGCCACAGGAACACCGCGACCACGACGATCACCGCGCTGAAGGCGATCATCTGGGATCCGCCCATGAGCTCCCATGCGCCGCTGACCGAGGTCCGGACCGTATTGACCAGCAGTGCGATCAATGCCACCAGGAACACCGGCTCCGCGAGCTTCTTACGAAGCAGCAACAACACCGATCCGAGCACGGCACCCCAGATGGCGATCGCCCAGACCGACGTGGCCCAGACCGGGAACCCCTCGTAGTAGGCGAGTTGCTCCGCGGTGAGTTCGGCCGTGTAGGCCGCGTTCCCGGTCTGGATCATGAGGTAGTCGTAGGCGCCGAAGCCGTTCCACAACAGGGCGAGGACACCGACGATCCAGAGGTGCACGGGAGTCGGGCGGCCGGGTCCGGCCGCTCCGGGACGAGGTTCCTTCGCTTCGGACACGGGAGACCTCCGGTCGAGCACGCAGGTGGGCGCGAGATTTCGTTCGGGAACATCGAAGTCCCGGAACGGGATCATCCGATGAACCGAACGAATTCGTCAATGGCTCCGGTGCGGACGACCATCGCGGGGCTTCGCTCCGGCCGAACGTCTGCTAGACTGCTCGACAGCCCGCGTCGGGAGTGGTGTCCATGCGTCCGTCCGTCGTCCTGCGTACATCCCGCTTGCGTCTGCGCCGTCTGCAGCCCGACGACGTCGACTGGATGGTCCATCTACACGCCGATCCGAAGGTCATGCGTCAGATCCGCCCTCCCGACGACCGTGAGGCGACGGAACGAAGAATCACGGAGCTGCTCGAGGAGCAGTCCAGGGATCCGCGCTTCGGCGTCTTCCCCGCCGAGGCCACACGGACGTCCGAGGTCGTCGGATGGTTCGTGCTCAGCCCTCTCGAGAACGGGCCGGAGATCGAACTGGGCTACCGTCTCTTCCCCGAGCACTGGGGCCGCGGCTACGCCACCGAGGGCGCCCGTGCACTCGCCCGGCACGCATTCGAGACGATCGGCCTCGAACGCCTGGTGGCGGTCACGCGCGAGGACAACGAAGCCTCGATCCGCGTGCTCGAGAAGATCGGCTTCGTCCGCGCCGGCATGCGTCATGTCTACGGGGCCGATCTCGTCGTGTTCGAGGCCACCCCCGACCAGATCCACACCTGAAGGGTACCGCTGCCACCGATCCCGAGCCGGGATCCAGAGCGGTGACGCCCGGCACGGTTGGTGCTAGGTTCCAGGCTCCCGAACCACCACGGACCCTTGCGCCCCGACGACGGTCCCGGTCCGTGGACGTACCCCATGATCCCGGAGGAATCCATGCGCATGCGCACGCTCGGGTCGCTGTCGGCGACCCTTCTCCTGAGTGGAACGATCCTGCTCGCCGGTTGCGGTGACGACGACGACGGTGGCACCGGTCCCACCGGAGGCAACGACGCCGACGTCCCCCAGGGTGTCGCCGAGGAGCAGGTCGGAACCACCGTCGAGCTCGCGACCGATCTGGTCGTCTCGGTCCAGGACCTGGCGACCAACGGGAGCAGCGCCCTCACCGGATTCGGCGGAGGCTTCTTCCCCTTCGAGAAGGCAGCGGCCGACGACCCGACCGAGTCGAGGACCTATGACGACCAGTCCGGACAGTGGAACTACACCTACGTCGAGAGCTTCGCCGAAGGTGGGTCGTCGTCCTCGATCGACATGACGGGGACCCTTCGGTTCCTCGACGCCATGGCGAATCCCCAACAGGAGCCCGACGCCTCGACCACATCGATGAGTTACGACCTCGACGCCGTGTTCGGCTTCGACCTCAGCTTCACCGATCAGGGTGGCAACACGACGACGACCACGCTCGACATGGACTACACCGCCCAGACCACCGTGACCGGCCTCGACTCGTCGATCCTCCGCGTGGACAGCAGCGGATCGCAGGTCGTGAGCACGTCGACCGACACCGGACAGGGAGCGAGCTCCTACGACTTCTCCATGGATTGGGACATGAACGTGGATGCACCCACCACGCCCGGTGGTTGCCCGACCGGCACCGTCACGTTCGACTTCGCCCAGTGGTCCGTGGCCGTCACCTACGACGGCTCGCCCAGCGCGTCGTGGCAGATGCTCGACAACGGCGTGCCCGTGGCGGACGGCAGCGAGACGCTGCCCTGTGGCGGGATCACCTCGGCGTCGATCGACTGATCCCCGGGCCGCGGCCCCGTGTCACGCGGCCCGGGATCGGCGATTCCCGGGCCGCGGACGCGCCCTTCGCGCGTTCACGCATCCTCTTCAGCGCAGCAACACGACCTTGCGCGTCCGCGAGACCTCGTCCGCACCTACCCGCACGAGATAGGTCCCGGACGCGACAGGTCGACCGTGTAGGAGCGGGCGACACCATCGGCGATCACCGGGACCTCGATCGCCCGGCCACTACCGAAACTCTCTCCCGGGGCGGCGAAGAACAGTTGCGCTCGATCGTCGCCGGTCCGGTGCGCTGCCCGGATCTCGATCGCCGGAACGAGCTCGGCCTTCCAGTGCGCCGGCGGCAGGATCACCTGCGGGTCGGGCGCGTCGAGACGCAGGGTCCACGCCCCGCCGTAGGGCGGTGCGTCGTCGCTCAGGTTGCGCGGCACGCAGTGCTGCCGGTCGTGTCGGGCCGCGCGCTCACCAACCGGTTGCGCACGTTCACCCGGTTGGCCTCGAGCGTGATCCACTGTTCCATGGTGCAGGCGGTGTCGACGTCGTCGAGCGCCCACTGCTTGGGCACGCTCTTCACGTACAGGGTGTCGTTGCGGGTCCACGGCTCCAGCGTGGTCGACGCGTTCCGGTACACCGAACCCGCCTGCACGGGATTCCAGCCCCATCCCGCGTAGGCCGGATGTTGGCGCGTACCGTCGGGCAGGTAGGGATCGGGCCCCGAGTAGTAGGACTGCTGCACGTAACGGCCCAGGTCGCGGATGTTCACCACGTTGCGCGACGATCCGCTCTCGCCGAGGTGCGAGATGGCACCCCCGCGCGAGAGGTCGGCGCCCACGCGGACGACACCGTTGTCCAGGTATTCGACCTGCGCACCCGCAGGCACGCCGACGAGGACACAGAGGGCCAGAACCACGAATCTCGAGACCATGTGACAGCACTCGGGGGACGAAGCAGAACACGATCCTACCACGAATCCGACCCAGGTCACCCCGCGACGGGCCGCACCTTCTGCATCACGTCCTCGAGGATCATGTACAGGCACGGCACGATCACCAGGATGATCGCCGTGGCGAAGACGATCCCGAAGCCCAGCGAGATCGCCATCGGGATCAGGTACGTCGCCTGCCGCGAGGTCTCGAGGATGATCGGCGTCAGTCCTCCGAAGGTGGTCACCGTGGTGAGCATGATCGGCCGGAAACGCCGCATGCCCGCCGCATGGATGGCGTCGAAGGCGCCGTGCTCGCGCCGCTGTTTGTTCGCGTAGTCGATCATGATCAGCGAGTCGTTCACCACCACGCCGGCCAGCGCGATGATTCCCATGAGGCTGATCAGCGACAGGTCGAAGCCGAGCAGGATGTGGCCCACCACCGCGCCCACGATCCCGAAGGGAATGGCGATCATCACGATCAGAGGCTGCAGGTAGCTGCCGAAGGCGACGGCCAGCAGGGCGTACACCACGAACATGGCCAGCCCGAAGCCTCCCCACAGGGCCTGCGTGGACTCGCGCATCTCCGCCTGGCTGCCCTGGAAGCTCCAGGTGATCCCCGGATGATCCGCCCGCAGCGCCGGCAACACGTCGCGATCGATGGCCGAGATCACGCGGCTGATCGCGCTCTTGGGCTCGACGTCCATGCCGACGGTCACGATGCGCCGACCGTCGCGACGATCGATGCTGGTGAAGGCCTCGGTCCGGCGCACGCTGACCACGTCGAGCAGCGGAACCTCGGTGCCGTCCGCCGTGCGCACGACGAAGTCCTCGAGGCGTTCGAGCTTCTTGCGTTCCTCCTGGGGCAGCTTCACGCGCACCTCGACCTCGTTCGTCTCGCGTAACTGCCGCATGGCGAGCGCCCCGTAGAAGGCGTCGCGCACCTGGCGTCCGACCTCGGCCGAGGTCAGGCCCAGGGTCCGCGCCTCGGGCCGCAGCCGGAAGTCGAACTGTTCCTTGCCCTTGTCGTAGTTGTCGTTGACGTCGCGCGTGGCCTCGAACTCCTCCATGGTCTCGAGGAAGTCCTGGCTCGCGGCGGCGAGCACCTCGACGTCGTTGTGGCTGAGGTCCACGCTGATGTCCTGCTGCCATCCGCCGGGACCGCGCTCGGCCTCGAAGGTGATCTGGTCCACCCCTTCGATGTCGCCGATCTCCTCGCGCCACAGTTCGATGACCTCGCCCGCCGTCATGTCGCGCTGATCGGGCGGCTTCATCACGATCTCCACGTCGATGAAGTTCTGCCCGCGCACGTTCGTCTTGATCCCCTCGGCCACCTCGTACAGGTCGTGCTCGTCGAACATGCGGCGGGTGGACGCGGTCACTTCCTCGGCCACACGCGCGGCCTGGTCCGTGGTCGTGCCGACCGGTAGCGAGACCCCCGCTTCGATCTCGTCGGCGGCCACCTCGGGCATCATGATGATGCCCATGTGGTCGCTGTAGCCGTAGCCGCCCACCACGGCCAGCAATGTGACCGCGGTGACGAAGGTCACGTAGCGATTGCGAAGACTCACGTCGAGGACACGGCGGAAGTGCGTGTCGACCATCCGCTCGGCCCACTGGGCGAAGGCGCGCTGCCAGCGCCCGACTCCGCGCGCGACCGGATTGTCCTGGCCCCCGCTGCGCGTGTGGGCCAGGTGCGCGGGCAGGATGAACAGGGCCTCGAACAACGACACCAGCAGGACCGTGATCACCACCGCCGGCAGCGGCCACCAGAACTTGCCCGTGGTTCCGGGGATGAACAGCAGCGGTACGAAGGCGATCACGGTGGTGATGATGCTGAAGGTCACCGGGCGGGCGATGTCGCGGGCCCCGGCCACGGCCGCCTCGAGGTGGCCCATGCCACGGCGCCGGTACTCGAAGACGTTCTCGCCCACCACGATCGCGTCGTCGACGACGATCCCGAGCACCACGAGGAAGGCGAACATCGAGATCATGTTGATGCTGACCCCGACCATCGGCAGGAAGAGGATCCCGCCGACGAACGAGATCACCATGCCCATCATCACCCAGAAGGCCAGCCGCACCTCGAGGAACACGGCCAGGATCGTGACCACGATGATCACGGCCAGGATGCCGTTCTCGATCAGCAGACCCAGGCGTTCGCGGTAGTCGTCGGCGGCGTTGCTGTCGATCCGGGTGTCCACACCGGGCGGCAGCGTGGTCTCGAAGTCGGCGAGGACGCGTTCGACCGCCTCGGCGATGTCCAGCGGCGACTGCTGGCCGATCCGGTAGATCTGCAGTTCCACCGAGGGCTGCTGGTCGAACTGGCCGTGGAAGCCCGTCTCCTCGAAGCCGTCGTGGATCGAAGCGAGATCGGCGAGCGTGACGGACGCCCCGCCGGCCGCCGTGACCACCTCGATGCGTCCGAGTTCCTCGGCCCACTGCTTGCGTTCCTTCACGCGCAGCAGGATCTCGCCACTCGCCGTCTCCACCGAGCCGGCCGGCACGTCCTCGCTCGACTCGGCGATCAGTCGCGCCACGTCGCCCAGCGTGAGACCGTACTCGCGCAGCGTGTGCAGTGGGATCTCGACGTGCGTCATGTAGTCGGGAACGTTGCCGATCTCGACCTGCGTGATCGCCGGGTCGCTCAGCAGGAGCGTGCGCAGTCTCTCGGCGAGCTTGCGCAGCGTCCAGATGTCGACGTCGCCGTACAGACCGATCTCCATGACGTCGCGCTGCTCGGCCTGCAGCCGGACCTCCGGCTCCTCGATGTCGTCGGGGAAGGTACGGATCCGGGTGACGGCCTGGTCGATGTCCTGGAAGGCCTTCATGCGGTCGGCGCCCGACACGAGTTCGATCGACACCGACCCCGACCCCTCGCGCGCGGTCGAGGTGATCTCCTTGATCCCTTGCACTCCGCGCACGGCCTCCTCGACCGGCTGCAGGATGCCCTGCTCGACCTCGGCCGGCGCCGAACCCGGATACACGACGCTCACCTCGACCACGTCGAGCTGGAACTGCGGGAAGACCTCCTTCTGGATCCGCTGCGCGGTCCAGAACCCCCCGGCCAGGAGAACGATCATGAGCAGGTTGGCGGCGATGGAATTGCGCGCCATCCACGCGATCGGCCCGGGCGCGATGCGGTCGTCGCTCACGACGACTCCTCGGCGGTGCGCAGCGGGGCCCCGTCGACGACGGTGGTGAGATTCGTGGTGACCACCCGGTCTCCGTCCTCGAGTCCTTCGCTCACGTAGACGTACTGCTGGTCGCGCACCTCGATCCGGACGTCACGGACGTCGAGTGCTCCGTCCTGCATCACCCACACGGTGTCGTCCGCGCGCAGGTACTCGCGCGGAAGACGGACCGCTCCCTCGACGGGCCGGCCCTCGATCCGTGCCTCGACGAAGGAGCCGAGGATCAGCGGCCGACGATCCGCGTCGCCGTCTTCGCGCACGAGTGGGTCGTCGACCGTCACCAGCACCCGCGCGAGACGCGTGCGGCCCTCCAGCGAGCCGATCAGCCGATGCAGACGGCCTTCGCGGAACGCGCCCTCGGGCCACGCGGTGCGATTGCGCACCCGTACCCGCGCCCCGGCTTCGCCGTCCTCGGGGAAGCGCAGCCAGTCGAGCTTCGGCACGGGAACGGCCACGACGACCCAGTAGGTGTCGACACCCACCAACCGCGCCAGGGTGTCGCCCGGCCGCACGTGGGACCCGAGGTCGGCGGTGCGCTCGAGCACGTGGGCGTCGAAGGGCGCGAGCACCGTGGTGCGCTCGAGTTCCAGCTCGGCCTGTTCCAGCGCCGCGCGCGCGGCCTCGACCCGGGCGCGCGCGGTCTCGAGCTGGGGCTCGCGCAGCACCAGCGCCTCGTTGCCGGGCTCGAGTTCGGTGTCGAGCAGCTCGTAGTCCTGGCGCGCCACGTTCTGCCGCCCCATCTCGACGTCGAGGTCCGCCTGGGCCTGCGCCAGATCGCTACGCCGCTGCCGCACCTGGTTGCGGTAGTCGCTGGGATCGATGCGCACGAGCAACTCGCCCGCGTCGATGAAGCCCCCGGGCTCGAACGACGGTGCGACCTCCACGATCTGCCCCTCGATCCGCGGGGCCGCCACGACGTCGCGCGCCGGCTCGACCACCCCGGTGACCACGACCGTGGGGCGATAGGTCCCCCGACGGACCTCGAGCAGATCGACGAGCATCGCCGTCTGCTTCGTGGCTCCTTCGCGCTTCGCCTCGGGTTCGGTGGCGAAGAGGATGGCAATCGCACCGGCCCCCGCCGCGACGATCGCCACGCAGATGATCAGGGTCCTCTTCATCGGCTCTGCCCTTCCTGGGCGTCGGGAACTCGTGGATCGTGGATGGGCCCCGCGAGCGCGCGGTACAGGGCGATGCGCGTCTCCAGACGTGCGCGCTGCACGGCCAGTCGGGCCCGGCGGAGCTCCTGCGTCTCGGTCAGGGCCGTGAGGACGTCGAGATAGCCGCCGAGACCGTTCAGGTACTGGCTGCGCAGCTGCTCGTAGGACTGCACGGCCAGTTCGATCTGCCGGTCGAGGCTGCGGATCCGCTCCGACTGCTTCTGCTCGAGGACCAGCGCGTCCTCGACCTCGCGGAAGGCCTCGAGAACGGCCTGAACGTAGTCGAACAGGCGTTGGGCGCGGACGGCATCGGTCCGCTCGACCTCGGCTCGGAGCGCCCCACCGCGGAAGATCGGCGCCAACAGGTCCCCCGCGAGCCGCGCGATCCAGTCTTCGAACAGACCGGACGGCTCCGATGCAGTCGTGGTGATCGAAGCGGTGAGATCGATCCGGGGATACCGCTCACGGATCGCCGTGGCGAGATCGCGATCGGCCGCCTGCACGTCGAACCAGGCGCGGCGCACGTCGGGCCGGCGCTCGACCAGCGCGGCCGGAACGCCCGTGGCCGGGAGCGGTGGCAGAGCCGGCAGCTCGACCGTTCCCGTTGCCATCGCACTGCCGGCCGGCCGTCCGAGCAGCACCGCGAGCGCATGCTCCGACGTGCGCAGGCGACCCTCGGCCTCATGGATCCGCTCCCGCGTGGACTCCACGAGCTGACGTTGGCGCAGGACGTCCACGCTACGGATCCGGCCGCTGCCGAAGCGAGCCCCGAGCAACTCCAGCACGGCGACGTTCGTCTCCTCCTGCCGACGCAGGAGATCCACCTGACTGCGGGCCTCCACCACGCGACACCACGTCGACGCGACCTCCGCCGCCACGACGTGTTCCACCGCGCGCAGGTCGGCCCGGACGGCGGCCGCGCGGAAGCGATCGGCCTCGACCGAGGCGTCGACCGCACCGAAGAGATCGAGTTCGTAGCTCGATCGGAGACCGAGCGACATCTCCTCGCCGAAGACGAATCCCTCGCCTTCGCGCAGCTCACCCGTCGCGGTGGCGTCCAGCGAGGGAAGACGCCGGGCGGATTCGATTCCCAGAACGGCATCGGCCTCGCGAATCCGTTCCCGTGCAGTCCGGACGTCGAGGTTCGATTCGAGAGCGCTGTCGACCAGCGAGTCGAGGGCCGTGGCTCCGAAGTCGGTCCACCAGCGGGCGGAAGGGGGCTCCGCGCCGGTCCGCGCGAAGCGCTCGGGGGCGCTCACGCCGGTGTCGACGGGCGTCGGCGAGGGTCCGCACGCAGCCAGGAGGGCGATCCACAGCAGTGCGGTGGTGCGGCGCGGGGCGCGGGAAGGCATCGTCGGCATTCGGCCGGGGACGGGAGAGTGCGACCCGCACATCATAGCGGGAAGTGCGCGTTCGTCATATCCGACACGACTCGGACCGTGACCCCGCCGCCAACGAGAACACCCGGCCACCTCACGGCGACCGGGCGTCTCTTTCGGACTCGGCGGAACCGGGGCGACGGCCCGGACCGCGTCGTTCACTCAGTCCTTCGCGTGGCAGTCGTTGCAACGCGTCGGCGCGGCGTAAGCCTCTTCGCCCGTGTCCATGTCCTTGTGGCAACCCACACAGCTGATGTGGTAGGCGTTCTTCTTGAGACTCATCGACGAGCAGTCGGGCACACCGTCCCCGGCGGGCTCGAAGTGGCACGACACGCAGGTCTCGACCTCGGTCTCGGCGACGTTCTCGAGCGTCAGGCCTTCGGTCGTGTGGTGGCAGGTGACGCAGTCGCTGACTTCGAAGTGGGCCGTGTGCGGGAACTCCACGAGCCCCTTCTTCTCGCCACAGCCGTCGAGGGTCATGACGTCCGGCAGACCGCCCTCTTCTTCTTCGGCAGCATTGGCCGGCACGTAGGTCGCGCCCCAGACGAGGGCGAACACGGCGGCGACGGCGAGACATGCGAAAGCCGCGGTGCGGATACCTCTGGAATCGATCATGGTTGGTTCCTCCGAGTTCGGAAAGAGGGTCGCGGGTGCGAGATGAAAACGGTGATCAAAATCTTCCCGACCAACGCCGCGATCCTCGTTGAGCCTACGCTCAGATCGTGAAATTCCTAGAGTGAGGCTGTACCGATTCGGTGATCCGCACGGAAGTGACACGGGAAGATTCCGACATAACGTCAGGATTCCGTGAAGTGCGCCCGGTCTCCGATCGTCACCGGAGTCGCGCCAGGATCGCGTCGGTGACCTGCTGGGTGGTCGCCGCGCCCCGTCCCACCACATCGGGGCCTCCCGGCAGACGCATCATGTCGTAGGTGCGGACCCTGCCCTCGACCACGACGTCGCCGACGGCGCGGCGCACCGCCTCGGCCCGTCTGGTCTCGCCGACGTGGTCGAGCAGCATCGCCGCCGACAGGATCATGGCAATGGGATTCACGATGCTCGGCTCGAGCTCGGCGTACCGGGGCGCCGAACCGTGCGTGGGCTCGAACACCGCCACGTCGTCGCCGATGTTCCCCGAACCCGCGAAGCCCAGCCCCCCCACCAGCCCGGCAAAGGCATCGCTGACGATGTCGCCGAAAAGGTTGCCGGCCACGACCACCCCGTAGTCCTCGGGGTTCCGGGTCAGCCACATCATCTGCGCGTCGACGTTCGTACTCCGGAGCTCGATCTCGGGGAAGTCGGCGTGCACCTTCCCGGCTTCTTCCACCATCATGCCGCCGGTCTCGCGCAGCACGTTCGGCTTCTCGCACACGGTCACCGAGCGGTACCCGTGCTCACGCGCGTAGCCGAAGGCGGCGGTCAGGATCCGGCGCACGGCGCGGCGCGTGAACAGGCGAACGGAGACGGCCAGATCCTCTTCCGGTGTCTCGGCGAAGCGTCGCCAATTCGGATGCAGGGACAGGGCATCGCGCACCGCCTGCGGGGGATCGGTCCATTCGATGCCGGCGTACAGGCCCTCGGTGTTCTGACGGAAGATCACCACGTCGATCATGGGTTCGTCGATCGGCTCGGCACTCCCGCGGCGGACGAAGTTCAGTGGATTGCCGGCGAAGCTACGGCACGGGCGGATGCAGACGTCGAGGTCGAAGTGCTGCCGCAGGCCGACGATCGGACTGGAGTAGTCGAAGCCGTGGTCGCGCAGATCCGCGTCGAGATCCTCGGCGGCTTCCTTCTTCGGTTTGCTCGTGATCGCACCGAAGAGGCCGAGCCGGTGGCGTTCCAGGAGAGCGATCGTCGCGTCGGGCAGCGGATCGCCGGTGCGCCTCCAGCACTCCCAGCCGATGTCGGCGTGGAGGTAGTCGGCGTCGAAGCCCACTTTCTCGAGGACGCGGACCGCTTCGGGCAGGACGATGGCACCGATCCCGTCCCCGGGCATGGTGACGACGGTGTGCCTGGCCATGACCGCGAACCTCCTCGTCAGAACTTCAGTTCGCGCCGGATCATGGATTCGATTCCTCCCGCTGCCACCAGCGACTGGGGAAGCTCGCCCATCGGTGGGAAGGGATACTCGCGACCGTCGTAGCGGACGACGCCGGCCACGAAGTCGACGGTCACCGTCGCCGGGGCGACGACGGTGCGGAGGTCCTGTGCGGAGCGCACCGAGCGGATGGACTCGACGAACTCGGGGCACGTGATGCAGGGAAGGCCGTTGTTGTACGCGTTGCGCAGGAAGGTCTGCGCAAAGCTCCCAGCGATGACCAACCGGATCCCGGCTGCGGTGAGTGCGGTGGCGGCCTGTTCGCGGCTGCTGCCGGTGCCGAAGCCGAATCCACCGACCAGGACGTCGCCCTCGCGAACGATCGAGGCGAAGTCGGGGTCGTGGTTCTCCAGGACCACACGGGCCATCTCCCCGGCGCTCAGGTCACGGTAGGTGTGGTCCTTTCCGTACATGGCGTCGGTGTCGAGGTCGTCGGCGGGCACGACGATCGCACGACCCTCGATGCGCTCGGGAAAGCCCTCGAGGATCTCGACCGGTTCGACGAGCGCGGCGTCGGTCTCCACACCGCATTCGAACCGGGCCGTCGCCACCGGCCCCTCGGTCCGCACGCCCGACGGCGCGGTGATCTCGCCCTCGAGCGCCGAGGCCGCCACGACGGCGGGACCGGCCAGAAAGGCCCTCGCGTCGCGCGAACCCATGCGTCCTGGAAAATTGCGATTGGTCGCGCTGATCGCGACCTCGCCCGGCTCGAGCGATCCCTCGCCCAGACCGATGCACGGCCCACAACCCGGCGGCAACGCGTGGGCGCCCGCGTCGAGCAGCGTCTGCCAGGTCCCGTCGGCCTCGGCCGCCGCCTGCACGTCGGCACTCGCGGCCGCCACGTAGAACGACACCCCGTCGTGCACGTGACGCCCCCTCAGAACACGTGCCGCGGCCTGCAGGTCCTCGAGCCTCCCGTTCACGCAACCCAGCAGATAGGCCTTGTCGATCTTCGTGTGTCGCGCACCGACCTCGGCCACCGTGGCCAGGGCGCGGACGCTGTCGGGACCTGCGACCACGGGCCGCAGGGTCGAGAGATCGAACTCGATGCGACCGGCGTAGACCGCATCGGGGTCGGCAGCCGGAGGGTCGGTGGACCAGTGCATCAGATCGGCCTCGCAGAAACGCTGTTCCCCACACGCGGCCAGGGCGTTGCGCACTCGACGCATGTGGTCGACGGTCACCTCGTCCACGGGGAAGATTCCCGCCAGCCCACCCCACTCGGTGGTCATGTTGGCGATGCTCAGCCGCGCGTCCATGCCGAGCGAGGCGACGCCGTCGCCGGTGAACTCGACGACCGCGTTCAGCACCTCACCGGCCGCGAACATGCCGCACAGGGCCAGGATCACGTCCTTGCCCGCCACTCCCGTGGCCAGTTCTCCACGAAGTTCCACCCGCAGGGTCCGCGGCACCTGCCACCAGAACGTACCGGTGCTCCAGACCGCCGCGGCGTCGGTGCGGACGATCGGCGTGCCCAGAGCACCCAGTGCACCGTACGTGGTGGCGTGGGAATCGCTGGCCACACACAACGATCCCGGAACCACGTAGCCGCGCGACACCATGATCTGATGGCCGATGCCGGTGCCGGCGGGGTAGAAGTCCACGCCGTGGCCGCGCGCGAAGCCCTCGATCGAAGCGTACCTGCGCTGGTTGGCCTCGCTGCGGTTCTGGACGTCGTGGTCGAGCGCGAACACGGGCTGGGTCGGGTCGTGGATCCTGCCCACGCCGATCGCACGGAACTTCTCGATGACCGCGGCCGTGTTGTCGTGGGTGAGGACGTGCCGGGGACACAGACCGACGACGTCGCCGGCACGGATCCGGCGCCGCGGTCCGCGCGTCATGTGCGCCTGGACGATCTTCTCGGCCAGGGTCTGGCCGCCGACGGTGTTCACGACCGGTCCCTCTGACAAAGGGACATGAAGTTCCGCGCCGAGCCGAAGTCGTCGAGCATCCAGACCGTCTCCTTCACTCGCTTCCGGGCGATCTCACTGAGGACGGGATCGGACAGGGCGTCGAACTTGGCCTCGATCTCGTGATCGCTCAGGGGATTGCGAGGATCACCCTTCGGGTGGTCCAGCTTCTCGGAGAACTCGCGCCCGTCCTTGGTCCGGATCCTCACGACCGCCTGCTGGAGCTCGGGGAACACGGCCTCGACGTCGGGATCGGGCATGACCTCCACCTTGCCCAGCTGCGCCCGCAACACCGGATCGGCGATCCTCTCGGGCGTGAACTGCGCCGGGGTGACGTTCCGGTCCACGAGGACGGCTGCGATCACGTAGGGCAACGAGTGGTCGGCCGTCTCCTTGCTCTGCGGATCGTACTTGCTGGGATCGGCGAGGATGTCCGCGGCGCGCGCCGTCGTTCGGACCAGAACGCTCTCGATCTCGTCGGGTGCGAGATCGTTGTCGCGGACGATGTCGAGCGTGGCCGAGATCGGCGCGTGGGTGAGCGCCTCGGTCGGAAAGGCCTTCATGCCACATCGTTCGATCCGCCAGGTCTCGCCCAGTCCGTCGGTCAGCACGTCGAGATCCCACTCCGGTCCCAGGCAGTGCACCAACCCCTCCTTGCCGTCGATCACGTGCCGCGGGCCGGTGTACCCCCGCTCGGCCAGCAGCGCGGCCGTCATTCCCGACTGGGTGGCCATCGGGTCGACCGAATTCTTCGTCATGGTCAGTTCGCCCGCCGTGACCGCTCCGAAGGTCGCGTTGTGCGACGCCGCGATGCCGATGGCGTGCTGGATGCGCTCGGTGTCGAGTCCCAGCAACCGGCCCGCTACGATCGGGGAGACGACGGCCGTCAGGGTGGCGTGGTGCCAACCGCGTTCCCTGATCCCGGGAAAGGCGGCCTCGGCCAGCCGCATCTCGAACTCGTGACCCAGCACCACTCCCAGCAGCAGATCGCGTGCATCGAGGTCCTGACGTTCGCAGGCGGCCATGGCGGCCGGGATCACGTCGCTCGGATGCACCGGATCCTGCCGCCAGTAGATGTCGTTGTAGTCCATGGAACGGATCATCAACGCGTTCGCGAGTGTGGCCGACACGGGATCGGCCTTCTCGCCACTGGCCAGGACGGTGCACTCACCGGTGCCCGCGCACTCGGCGAGCACATCCAATGCGATCCCGCAGTCCTCCTGCAGGAATCCACCGAACGCGCACCCCACCGAATCCAGGAGGAAGCGCTTGGCCTGGTGCAGGACCTCGGGTGGAATGTCGTCGAAGCGCAGGCCGGCAGCCCACCGGGCCATGGTCGCGGTGACGGTGTCGGACATTGCGAACCCTTCCGTCCGGAACGCGGCCGGACGTACGCAGAGGAGCCGGACACGGAGGCGATCGCCACGACGCCCCCGGTCCGTCGGATTCGGAGATGAGACCCAGCGTGGCACCGCCACCACCACGGTCGACAGCGTGGAACTGTGAGAACCGCGCAGGCCGTCGGGCCGAAAATGTGAGCTCGCGCGTCGCCGTGATGCACGTGCACCGGGCAGGCAGAGCGGAGGGACGATCCGACCGGGTCCCTCCGCCCCGGGGGGCACACGTACGGGGAGTACGCTAGAACGCAGCCGTGAAGCCGACGACCGCGCGTGTCTCCTCGATCTCGAGGTCGTAGGTCAGCTCGGCGATCATCCGCAGATTCCGGGCGTGCAGATGCGACCACGACGCGGTCACCGTCTCGTAGTCGGTGGCGTCGTCGTCGGAGTCGATCCAGTTGTACAAGAGGACGACGGCATCCATGCCGTCGGGACCGGCCGGCATGATCGTCAGTTCGCCGATCACGCCGTCGGTCTCGATCTCCGATCCCGAGCCCGTGGCGTCGCTGTCGGTTCGATGCAGGTATTGCACGCTCGCCGAGACCTTGTCGAAGCCCACGTGCACGTCGGGACCGAAGACTTCGACATCGTTCTCGAAGCCGGTACCGCTCGCGCTCAGGGCCTCGGTCGTGGCGTAGTAGGTTCCGGCCGCGGTGACCGGACCCGCCGCGTAGACCAGGCGCCCGAGGTAGCCCTTGTCTGGGTCACGATCGAAGAAGTCGTCTCCTCCGTCTTCCGCGGCGGCCAGGCCGTTGCCGTTGACCACCTCACCCACGAGGGACAGACCGATCGGCGTGTCGTAGGTGACCAGCACTCCACGATCGTAGGTGAGCCGTGCGACCGATCCTCCGGGTTGCGCCTTGTAGATCTCGTAGTCCTCGAAGGTCAGGCGCAGCTCGCGCTTCATCATGGGGTCGGAGATCTGGAACTGACCGACCATCACGTCGAGAGGTTGCCCCCCGAGATCGTTGAAGTGCAGGTAGGCGTCTTCCACCCCGGCGACCTCGCCCTCCTCGGCCATGTAGAAGTAGACGTAGTAGCCCACGTCGTCCATCACACTGCCACCACTCAGGAGCTTGATACCCCACGGAACCTGCAGATCGGGGACGTTCTCGTCGTCCTCCCGTGTCTCGTAGACGCCGTAGGCGTCCAGACGCACGGCCAGGGGCAGGTCGCGTTGGAGCAACAACTCCGGGTCGCCCGTGTCCTGGTAGGCTCGACGTGGTTCCTCGCCGTCGGGAAGACGGAAGCCGTTGCCGGCGAACTCGTCACCGTAGTCCTTCAGACGCGGAGCCGGCGCGTGGCACGTCGTACACGAGAGATTGTACTTGCGGGCGAAGGCGGGTATCGCGTTCGCCTCGGACACGAAGGTACTCACGAGCACCAGTGCCGCGATCATCGGGAACACAAGGTTCTTCGTCGTCTTCATCACCAGTTCACCACCTCGACGGAAGTATCGGCTTCGCCGACGACGACGGCCTCGGTCTCCTCTGCGGGGACGTCGAGGAAGTCACCGACGGACTTCACGAGTTTGCGATAGCGGAGCACGGCCTCGAACCGCAGCTCCCCGTAGGGCACGTCCTGCGGGACCGTGAACAGATAGGTTTCGGTCTTGGTCTCTCGGGGCGCGATCCGGTAGTCGGTCCCCAGGCTCGCCGTGTTCCACTGCATGATGGTGCGGCGACCCTGCTCGTCGAAGTAGGGCAGGCAGAAGATCCGGTCGCCTTCGTAGGCCGTGGAGTCCCGGGGCAGGCCGGCGAAGTCCGGATCGTCCAGAGGTTCGCCCATGTCCTGGTAGGCCAGCTCGTTGCTGGTGATGGTCTGCTCCTCGCCCTCGAAGCCCTTCTTCTCGACCGGGAGGTGATACCGATTGCCATCGGCGTCGACGGCGTGGACGGTCACCCACAGCTGTCGCTCCTCGGCCGAGCCCGAAGGCACCTTGTGCCCGGCCTTGCCGTTGAACAGCGCCAGCTTCAGGGTCACCGGATCGCCGGGAAGACACTCAGGATGCTCGGTCCACATGACCATCTCGACCACACCGGCGAGCTTGCTCTGGTGATGGGCACCGTGGAAGAGGTGGTTCCGCCGATCGTCGACCACCTCGGCCCCCATGATCGCGAGGCGCCCGTGCCCCGGCGGCATGTGGCAGTCGTGACAGGTGATCCCCATGTCCGGGTACGGACCCTCGGCGTACTCGAGCTGTGTGCTCTTCACCCAGACGTCGTAGGGACTCTTCTCGTTGTGGCAGGTCCCGCAGAACTCCGCACTCTGGATGAACTCGCTCTTGGCGGTGAGGTGGTGCGGCGACTCCATGCCCTCGCGCCCGCCCCACTTCGTGCGACCGGGCTTCACGAGGTAGTTGTAGTTGTGGGGAACCTCTCCGGCGAAACCCACGACCTGATGGCACATGTCACAGTTCACGGCCTCGTCGGCCATGCTCCCCTCACCGGGCCGCGGCGGCGGGGTGTCGCCCGCGAGGAACGAGACGGGCGCGTGGCAGCCGTTGCAGCCGTGCTTCACCTCGGCCACCTTCTCCTTCCGCTCGGCGTGGGGTACGGCGAGCCGGAAGTATTCGATCTCGTCCCAGTGGTGCGTGTAGGCCTGGCTCATGAGCGAGCGGCGCCACTGCCCGGCGATGTCCAGATGACAGCCGGTGCACTGCTGGGCAGGTTGGAAGTCGTCGTAGGAGAACTGACCGTGGGCGTCGTCCCCGGAGGGGATCGCCCGGAGTTCCTCCTCGGGCAGGACCCCCGTCACGGGCTGGGCGAGAACCGGACAGGTCAGGAGCAGAACGAGGAATCCCGCTACGCACGAGGCGAAGCGGGAGATCGCGGGGATGGGCATGAGTCCTCCGATATGTCGAGCACCCACCGGAATGGGCGCCGGATCGCGCGACGCGGAAGCCTGGTCGAGGACAGGTGGCTCCCGGCGTCACGCTCTCGATTCACTGCGCGAGGCATTCCATCTATACCAGCCTCGGCCGATCGAACCCATGATGCATGTGGATCAGATCGGTGGGATCACTCGCTCTCGCCGAGACGATGATCACGTAGATGCTCGAGCTCCTCGGGGCCGAAGTACGCCGCACTGAACTCCGAGATCAGCTCGTCGAGCTTCTCGGTGTGCGCCGTTTCCGTGGTCTGCTTCGACTTCATGGCGTGCACGAGCATCTCGTGAAGCAGTGTGAGCTGCTTCACGTAGTCCGAGTCGTCGGCACCGGCCGGCTTGATCCGCTGGTGCAGGAAGTACTGGCTGACGATGTGCTGGAACTCGACGGCGTGCTGTTCCTTGTTGGTGATCCAGCGCACGATCTGATTGTAGTTCTTGTCGCCCTCGGCGGTCAGGGCGTCGATCTGGTTCATGGCTTTCTCGATCGTGGTCACGTGCTCGCGCAGCATCTCGATGCGCATGGCGTCGCCGTAGATCCCGCACGGGATCTCGCAGTGGGCGCGCACGGTGGCGGGAGCGAGAAGGACGAGCAACAGGGCGGCGCTCAGGGCACGGCGCATGGGAGTACCTCTCGTGGGGGGACGGGTTCTCGTTGCGTGCCATGCAGTCTAGGCCGAGGCGCGAGGGGACGCCACGCGCACCACGCCGTGGCCCCCTCCTTCCCCGGGACGCCGTCTGGGGGTCCTCCGGCTCGTCAGTTCGGCGGGTTGCCGAAGGGCTCGAAGCTCATGAAGTCGGCGTGGTGGACGATACAGGCTTCGGTAGAACGACCCACCATGTCCCCTTCGCCGGCATGCGTGGCGATCACGTGGCAGACCGCGTCCGGGATCCCGCACTCCATGGCCAGCGACACACCGGTGAAGGGGTGCCTCAGGGCTTTGCCACGATCGCTCTGCACCGCGATTCCGTCGATCCGATCGTACTCCAGGAGCTTTCCGACGTCGGCGAGGATCGCCCCCGCCACGACGGTGTCGAGGTCGATCCGCAGCGCGCGCCCCAGGAAGTCCTGCATCGATTCGGCGCTGCGTCGAGCGATGTGCACCACGCACCGTTTGTGTTCCATGAACGTCGCCGTGCAGTTCTGCACGCGCAGCGTGAAGGGGATCTGCCGGAGGTCGTCGGGGGTCAGGGGACTGCGTTCGAAGGCGAGTTCCCAGGTACGGGCGACGCGTTCGCGCAGATCCTCGTTCTCGATCCAGCCCAGCTCCGGCCAGAGATCCTCGAGATCGGCCCGGGTGACGGCGGTCATCGCGTGTCTCCATCGCGGCGGGAAAGCATCCGGAATCCACTGCGAGAGCAAAGCATAGCGGACGCGCCGACGACACGCCGGAATCGTGAGATCACCGTTCCACTCCGGACCGGAAAGGGGAGCGTCTCGGGGAATCCCCCACCCCACCCACGAGTGCGTCCCAGGGCTCCCGCCACCGTCCACCGGGACGTCATCGCGACCGGCCGGACGCAAACTGTGGAACGTTCCGCGGCCGGACCCCGGCCATGATCCACGTGAATCCGCCCGGTGACCCGGACGCGTGCCAGGAGGCCTCGATGATCCGCACCATGCTCGAACTCACGGACTTCGAACTCCGAGCTGCCGACGGCCCCCTGGGCCCGCTGCAGGACCTGTACTTCGAAGATGTGGAGTGGGTCGTTCGTTACCTCACCGCCGACGTCTCGGCATGGTTGCCCGGACTGACCGTCCTGCTGGCTCCTTCTGCACTCGACTCCGTCGACCGTGAACACCGCACCATGCGGACCCGCTTCGATCGGCGGCAGATGCAGAACAGCCCGACGGCGATCGAGGACGACGCGGTCTCGAAGCGCAACATGGAACACGTGGGGGATCCCACCTGGCAGCCCTTCTGGTTGACGACCTCGAGCCAGCTCGGTGCCACCGCGCCGATCACCCCGCTGCGGTCCGGGGTCTCCGGGGAGAAGACCGGCGAGACCGGGAGCGGCGCCGACCTGCGGAGCGCGCAGGAACTGCTGGGGTACGCCGTCGAATGCGAAGGACAGCGGGTCGGAAGAGTGTCGGATCTCGCCTACGACGACGAGACCTGGAAGATCCAGTACCTCGTGGTGGACACCGTGGCCCCGGCCGAGGAACGCCGGATCCTGATTGCCCCGGACTGGACGGAAGCGATCGACTGGGTCGAGCCGGTGGTCCGCCTGGACCTCGACTGCGAAGCAGTGGGCCGGGCACCGGGCTTCGAGGCCTCCACCCGCGTCGACGAGGCGTACCGCCGTCGGCTGCTCGAACACTACGGACGCACCGCGTCCCGACTCCACGAAACCCGACCCGCGGAGGGATCGCCATGAACCCCGAGCGCACCGACACGAGCATCAAGAAGGTCGACGCCTCGCACTCGCCACAGGGCACGATGGGACAGCGCCACCTGGTCACGGGCAAGTCCATGTCGATGCGGCTGTGGGACGAGCTGCCTCCCACCACGTCGAAGGAGCCACGCCGCCGCGACTACGAGACCGTCGGCTTCGTGGTCGCTGGGCGCGCCGAACTCGAGATCGAAGGACAGGTCGCGATCCTCGAGCCGGGCGACAGCTGGGTGATCCCGGCCGGTGCCGAGCACACCTACCGGGTCCTCGAGACCTTCACCGCGGTCGAGGCGACGTCTCCGCCGGCCGAGATCCACGCCCGTGACGAGGACCCCGACACGGGGCCGCGTGGATCGTGATCGATCCCGCACCCGACGTCGACCACCCCACGCTGCGGGAGCGCTGGGACGAACTGAAGGCGAATGGCGACCGCGCCGTCGCGATCGCGGGATCGCTCACCCCCTCGCAGTTGTGGGAACGCCCCCGGCCGAAACGATGGTCGGTCGGCGAGTGTCTCGACCATCTCGTCCGCGCCGGCGACGCCTACCTGGAGGTGATCGACGAAGCGGTCACCCACGCGCGCCCCGCCGAACACGCCGACGCCGCACGGAAGCCTCAACCGAACGTCCTCGAGCGGATCCTCCTGCACGGGCTGGAGCCCCCGGCCCGGCTGCGGATCCCGGCACCGGCCCGGATCCGCCCTCGGCGACCCCACTCCGCGGTCGAACCGGCCCGATCCGAGAACGACGACCCCACCGACCCGCGCGTACGGTTCCAGGAGAAACGGCAGGACTACGCCCGCCGACTCGAGGCGGCGGAGGGACTCGACCTCGGTGCGGTCGATGTCCGGTCTCCCTTCGTTCCGGTCGTCCGTATCTCGTTGGACACCGCCTTCCGGATCGTGTGCGGCCACGAGCGCCGGCACCTGGAGCAGGCGGAGAAGGCGCTCGAAGGAAACTGATCGCCACTCTTCGAGCTGGTCAGGAGACGAACGATCGTCGTACAGTCGCATCATGAACGGCCCTCGAACCTCCGGAGTCGTCGTGTTCCGACTGTGCCTGTCGCTCGTCGTCGGCCTTCTCCTGGCCACACCGGACGGAGCGCGTGCGGTCGAGGTGCGTCTCGGACTGACCGGCTCCGTCCACGCGAGCAGCAGCGCGGCCACCTCCGCCAACGTGGCGACCGAAGAGATCGACACCACGGTGCCCGCACTGGGCACCGAGCTCCGCGTGCGACTCCCCTATGGTCTGCGCGTCGGGGGCCACTACGCCCACCACCGACGGACCGTCGGCGGAATCTACGACAGCGCGTTCGGAGCGGGAGACGTGGAGTTCGATCTCGACGCCGACGAGTTCGGTGTCTTCGCCGAGGCCCACCTGAGACTGGCCCCGTGGTCGTGGGAGGATCCCTTCGTCGGGATCGGCCTCGGCTACGTGCGCCTGGTCACCGACGGACGCCTCCGTTTCACGTCACGGATCACCTCCACCGACCCTCTCGACGTCTCGATCGACCTGGCACGGTTGTACGGGGTCGGGGGGGTCGACCTCACCGATCGACTGGGACTGATCCTGCGCGCGGGCTACACCTTCGGCGACGAGCGAACGTTGGGCACCGCGGTGCTGCAACGGATCACCGGCGGGCCGGCCGCGGCCACGTGGGATCACGAGGGGCTGTACGGGTCGGCCGGTCTGGTCGTCGTGGTCCACTGACCGCTGCGGCTCCAAAGCCGTGAGGTCGACTCGCGCGGTACATCGAATTCGTGAATCACCCTCCCTCGCCCCGGAGCGAGGGAATATCCTGTCGGTGTCCTTTCTCCCAGGGTGTCGACGTACGCCCTGATCCGTTCGCATCAGCGACCGGCGACCTACCACCGAGGACGGCGCCATGGACGCGACACGGCTGCAGAAGTTCTTGTCCGACTCCGCGCGGACGGCCACGCGCAACGAGATCCGCGAACTCCTCAAGCTGATCGCCAAACCCGACATGATCAGCCTCGCCGGCGGGTTGCCCGCCCCGGCGAGTTTTCCCGTGCCGGAGCTGAAGGAGGTCACCCAGCGTGTCCTCGACGAGTTCGGTCCGGCGGCCCTGCAGTACGGGCCCACGGAGGGCGACGTCGGACTCCGCGAAGAGCTCATCGGTCTGATGGAGGCCGACGGCTGCGAGAACGTCGCGCTCGAGAACGTGCTGGTGACCACGGCCAGCCAGCAGGCGCTCGACCTGTGTTCACGTGTGTTCATCGCGCCGGGAGACACGGTCGTGTGCGGATTGCCCAGTTACCTGGGCGCACTCGGTGCCTTCGTCGCCTGCGGCGCGCGCCTCAGCGGTGTCCCTCTCGACGACGAGGGGATGCGCACCGACCTGCTCGAGCACCGTCTCCTCACACTTCGGCGTGAGGGCGTGCATCCGAAGTTCCTGTACCTGGTGCCGGACTTCCAGAACCCGGCGGGGGTCACGCTGAGCGTCGAACGACGCCACGAGGTCCTTTCCATCGCCCGCGAGTTCGACCTGCTCATCGTCGAGGACAATCCGTACCGGCAGTTGCGCTACATCGGCGAAACGCCCCCGGCCCTCGGGGCACTCGACCGCGACGGGCGTGTGATCACGCTCTACAGCTTCTCCAAGGTCTTCTGCCCCGGACTGCGCCTGGGATACGTGCTGGCCCACCCCGAGGTGATCCAACGCCTGGTCATGGCCAAACAACCGGTGGACCTGTGCACGAGCAGCTTCAATCAGATCATCGCCCGCGAGTACGTGAAGGGCGGGCACCTGTGGCCGCGTCTGGAACGCACACGCGAACTCTACGCCCGCAAGCGCGAGATCATGCTGACCGCGCTGTCCGAGCACGTCGATCCCGACTGGGGCGTCCGCTGGACCAACCCCGAGGGTGGCATGTTCCTGTGGATGACGCTTCCCAAGCACCTCGACGCGCGAGATCTGTTCCGCCTCGCGCTCGAGCGCAACGTGGCCTTCGTGATCGGCAACGCTTTCTACTGCGACAGCGGCGGCCACAACACGCTACGGCTGAACTTCTCGTACCCGAGCGAGGACCAGCTCGTGATCGCGGTCAAGCGACTGAGCGACGCCATCGACCAGTTGATCACCGACAACCCGGCCCCGAAGGCCGACACCGCCGAGGTGCGTGGATTCAGCGAAGGTCTGACCACCGGCAGCGATCACGCCCTCACGCATCTTCCACTGAATCTCGCGCTGCACGAAGTGCTCGAGTAGAGGAGGCCGTACGATGACCGACTATGACGCCGAAGGACGGCTGGCGTTCGCCATGGGACTCGAGCTGCGCGGTGAGTTCGACAAGGCCGTGCAGGCCTTCGAGGACATCGTCGAGGCGGGCGACAAGGGCGAGAACGAAGCCCTGGTACGCAAGCACCTCGGCAACCTGCACCTGCGGCAGGGCCATCTGCGACGGGCACGGGAACACCTCAACGTCGCCTGCGAACTCGAGCCGGACAACGCCACGTTCTGGCACGACCTCGGTGTGGCCCACTACTACCTGGCCGACTTCGACCAGTGCGTGCAGTGCATGCGCAAGGCCCTGGAGATCGACGGCGACCTGCAGCTCAGCTACTTCTGGCTGGGCAATGCTCTGTACCATCGGGGCGACCTCGGCGACGCCGCGGCCACCTTCCAGGAACTCCTCGATCGCTACCCGAACTTCACCATCGGCAACTTCCACCTGGGCGTGATCTACCAGCGACAAGGCAAGGAAGACGAAGCCCAGGAGCAGTTCCAGACCGTGCTGTTGAAGAATCCCGACGACGCCGCGGCCCAGCACTACGTCAACGGCAACGACGGGTCGTCCTGAGCCACGCGATGCGGGCGGGTGTCCGCGCACCCGCCCGGCGTCGGCCTCAGTAGGCCAGCCCCACCAGAACGACGTTCACGCTGATCGCGTTCGACGAGACGTCGAAGCCACCTTCTTCGGTACTCGGCTCGCCCCAACCGAGCGAGAGCTCCACCGCGAAGTGCGAGTGGAACTCGTAGCCCACGCCGCCGCGCAGACCGAGCCCGATCCAGGGATCGCCCGAGTCCTCCTCGAAGGGCAGGTCCCAGGTCGAGAAGCCCACCCCCATGGAGTAGTAGAAGGACGGTGCGACCGGTCGCCGGTACTGGGTCAGGGCCACGGTTCCGAGAGCGTGCGTCACGGTGACGTCGTCACCGCGGAGGTTCACGATCGAGAACCAACTGACGCGGGCGCTGTAGGCGAGCACGGTGGTCTCGTTCAATCCGGCCCCGATGACGAACCCGGTGGCGAGGGCCCCCTCCTCCTGACGCTCGGTGCTGACCGTCAGTCCCCCTCCGGAGATCTCCTGCTCGAAACTGACCAGACCTGCACCGAGGCCACCGCCGAGCACGAACCCTTCGCGCTGGCCGTCGAAGGCGAGAGAGGACGACGGGAGCGCCAGCGTCCACAGGACGAGGAGGGCCCGGGCGACTCGGAGCATCGCTTCATCTTCCGGTGAGAGATCGCGGCCGGAACGGATACCAGCCGATGGTCCCACCCCGAACCGCTCACGACAACGAAAACCCATGCCTTGCCAACGACGCAGATTCGTCGTTGCTCTTCATCTGGAGCTCCCCCTCGAGGAGACGCCCATGAAGGTCGGAATCGTAGGAACCGGATTCGTCGGCTCGACCGTGGCTTTCGCTCTCGTCGCGCGCGGCGTGGGCCGAGAGGTCGTCCTGGTCGACGTGAACCGAGAGCGCGCCGAAGCCGAGGCCGACGACATCCTGCACGCCGTACCCTTCGCCGAACCCCTGCAGGTCCGCGCCGGCGACTACGACGACCTGCGGGGCAGCCGCGTCGTCGTCATCGGAGCCGGCGTGGGACAGAAACCGGGCGAGACCCGCCTGCACCTGCTCGCCCGCAACGCCCGGGTCTTCCGCGACGTCGTGCCCTCGGTCCTGAGCGCAGCCCCCGACGCGCTGCTGATCATCGCCAGCAATCCGGTCGACGTGATGACCCACGTGGCATCGGAGTTCGCGGCCGATTTCGGAGTTCCGTCGCGACGTGTGATCGGATCGGGAACCATGCTCGACACCGCACGCTTCCGGGCACTGCTCGGCCGACACCTGGGCATCGACTCCCGGCACGTGCACGCCTACGTGGTGGGCGAACACGGCGACAGCGAGGTCCTGGCGTGGTCGACGGCACGCGTCGGCGGAATCGCGCTCGACGAGTTCGTGAAGCGCCGCGGACCGGAGCTCGGCGACGACGACCGACGTCACGTCGAAGACGCCGTTCGCAACGCCGCCTATCGGATCATCGCGGGAAAGGGCGCCACCTACTACGGGGTCGCGAGTGCACTCGCGCATCTGACGGAAGTCGTCCTGAACGATCGCCGGGCGATCGCCACCGTGTGCACACCTCGGGCGAAGATCGCCGGGGTCGAAGACGTCACCATCTCCATGCCCCACGTGATCGGCGGCGACGGCGTGATCGGAGCGCCGCATCCACTGCAGCTCCAGGAAGACGAGCAGCACGCACTGGAGGCGTCGGCACGGACCGTGCGCCGCGCGATCGACGATCTCCATGCCGAGGACGCGGCCGAGGCCTGATCAGTTCGGGCTCCGGCGTTCCGCCATGCGCCTGCGCTCGACATGCCGCGCACCGACGATGTCGACGAGTCGTGCGTGGCGTCCGGTGTTGAAGTCCCAGATCGTGCGCAGGCGCTCCCAGGACCACACCGGATGCCGGGTGATGACGTGCAGGATCCCCACCAGGTCCACCAGGGCATCGTCCTGCATCTGGTTCACGCCGCTCTTCAGGGTCTCCCGATAACCCTCGGGCGGTTCGCGATGGATGTGCCCGATCCGCCAGGGGCGCGCGGGATCCGGCGGAAGCCGCGACATGAGAGGATCGCCCAGGCCGTAGCGATCGATGAAGTGCACACGTGGCCCGGCGAAGAAGGCACGCATGCCGGCCGCGCTGACCACGGCGATCCCCGTGGCTCGCTGGTCGCGCGCACGTCGGCCCCAGTCGGCCCATTCGTGTGCCGGCATCTCTCCGCGGCCGCCGGCCAGCATCGGGCTGGTGCCACGGAAGTAGAAGCTACGCTCGTCGGCGATGCCGTGCCCGTCCAGGAACCGCGCGTCTTCGGGCAGGTCGAGGTAGGACCTGGGGTCGGTTCGCAGTGGACTCGAGGGGACCAGCACCGACCAGCCCAGGGCCACGGCGAGCACCACCATCGCCCATCGCGGTCGAAAGGCGGCCCCGACGTGCAGGACCAGGACCACGGAGGCCAGGATCGGCAGCGTGAAGAAACGACCCCGCATGAAGTCACCGCCGACGTTGACCACGTACACGACGTAGGCGACGACACCCAACGCGATCGCGATCGGCATGCCGCGGCGCGCCCGGACCGCGACGACGATTCCCCCGATCAGGGTCACGAGGGCCAACGTGTCGTGCCGCGCGAAGTTGGCGACATAGCGCAGGCCCTGGGCCCAGAGCTCGGCGCGCGGGATCCCGGCGCCGAGCTTGGCATAGGCGGTGTTCGGGAACGGGAACCCGTAATAGAGAGTGGCGAACACCATCCACGCCACGAAGGGCGTCATTCCGAGGGCCACCGTCGCCAGCGCCCGCCGACGCGACGGCGCACGGACCACGCTCCACACCAGCGGCGGCGCGACGATCAGGAGCATGTCCATGCGGTTGACCATCAGCAACGCCGCCAGCACCGAGGCCAGCAGCAACCGCCGTCCGACCGGCTCACCGCGCAACACCGCGACCAGGAACGCGGCCAGCAGGAGATGTCCGAGAGCGTTCTCCAGCCCCGAGGTCGAATAGTCCACGAACGCACGGGACGAGAGCAGCAGGCCGACCGCCGCCGCCGCCGCCCAGGCACCACGGGCCTGCAGCACCACGAGCAGCACCGCACCGATCGTCGCGACCAGACTCAGCACGAGCGAGGTGTAGTAGAACTCGCGAGTGAAGAATGCCCCGCCGGCCACCACGAGGGTCCACAGCGGATTCGTGAAGGCCTGCACCCTCTCGGCCACGTTCCAACGCAGGCCGTAGCCCTCGACGAGGTTCTCGGCCACGCGGAAGGAGATGAAGGCGTCGTCTCCCAGCCAGGCGTTGCGCCAGACCACGATCACGAAGACGACGAGGAGAAGACACACCAGTGCGACCGGCGCTCGGCGCGAGGCCGCGAGGAATTCCGGGACCATCATGCCGGAAGGCTAGCACAAGCCGGCCCTCCCGGAAGGGGCAACCTGGGCCGCCGTCAGGCCTCCACCGTCATCGTCCGCGGAATCGACTTCAGCGCGATCCCGATCAGATCCGCGCAGGTGCCGACGCCGAGCGTCTCGGTGTCGAGCACCATGTCGTAGGCGTGCACGTCCCGCAGGTCCTGGTGCAGGATGTGGCGCACGAGCTCGTTCTGACTGCGGTCGGCCTGCTCGATCCACAGTTCCGCCTCGCGCGCCGTGCACTTCCGCCGTTTCGCCACGTTCTCGATCCGGCGCTCCGGCGAGGCGACGAGACGGAGACAGAGCCCGTGGTCTCTCGGCAGGACGAAGTGCAGACCACGGCCGATCAGGATCACGTTGCCACGGGCCGCCAGCGCGGTCCCGATCGCCACCAGACGCTTGAGGTAGGTGTAGTGACCCGGATAGGCGCGGTCCAACGAGAGGAACACGGCTTCGCGGAGCGAATCGTGGGGACCGCGCTCGACCCGCTCGAACGCGGCCCGGGCGATCGGACCGCCCTCGGCCATGCGCTCGAGCAACTCGCGGCCGTAGACGTCGTATCCGAGGCGCCGGGAAAGGACTTCGGCCAGTTCTCGCGCTCCCGATCCCGGCTCACGGGAAATGGTGATCCAGGGGGAGACGGGCGGTACACGCCGACGAGGACCGAAGTCCCGGCGTTCGTCGGCGGCGCGAGCCTCGATGGCCCATTTGTTCAACTGCCGTGAAACGATGCGCTGCACGGCGGGGATCTCGAGCGAGTCGTCCATGGCGAAGCCTCCGTTCGGGGCCCCGCGCCACAGCGCGGAGCGTGGAGTCCGGCTGCACCTCCAGTGTAGCACCGCCGCGGGGCCTTCCCGCTCTGATCAACCTGCACCAACCCCGTGCCGCGGCTTGCCCGCCGCCGGCGGAGCCGTTATGGTCCTGCCACTCGAAACCGACGCCCGGCGGGTCCAACCGGGAAGCTGGTGCGATTCCAGCGCGGCCCCGCCACTGTGACCGGCGACGGCCTCCGCACACGCCACTGGAACACGGGTTCTGGGAAGGCGCGGAGAGCCGGCTCGAGCCGGAAGCCAGGAGACCGACCCCGGGCGTTTCCACCTGGTCCTTCGGGGGAAGGAAGGGTGGGTTTCGCGCACGCGGAGGTGGGCACTCCCACCGGCCGTCACCCCTGCTGCGCGCGACCGACCGTACCGACCTACCGGGACGCAACCTCCGGCGGTGATGGGCCATGCCCAACACGCGCGCACGGGGGCTGCTCCTCGGTCTGTTCGCACTGGCGTGCGGAGGAACGACGATCCCGGCGGCGAGAGCCGCCGACGCCGATTCCACGACCGGAGCATCCCCGACCACCGTCGACGCCGACTCGACGGGCGATCTCGTGGCACCCGTGCTCGAGGTGCGTGGACGTCGGATCACGGCCCAGGGTCGCGTGGATCGCGACACCGGCTTCGCCAGCGTGCTCGAAGCCTCGAGCTGGCGCGGCGAGTCCTACGACACCGCCGAGGTCCTCTCGCGCGCGGTCGGTGTGCACGTGCGCGACAGCGGAGGCGTGGGCGGACACGCGACCGTCAGCCTGCGCGGATCGACACCGGCGCAGGTCCCGATCTACCTCGACGGAGTGCTCCTGAACGGACCCGACAGCGGAGCCGTGGACCTGGCCGACCTCCACCTGGCCCACCTCGAACGGATCGAGGTCTACCGTGGAAGCGCTCCCCTCGTGCTCGGCGGTGGCTCGCTCGGAGGCGCCATCCACCTGTACAGCCTCGACGGACGCGAGAGCTGGAACGGTTCGCTCACGCGTGGTTCCTTCGACACGTGGAACGCGGAGGGGGGTGGTGCGTGGCGACTGGCAGACTGGTCGGTCGCGGCACGCGGTCGATTCGTGCGCAGCGAGAACGACTGGGACTACCTCGACGACCGCCGCACGCCCTACAACCCCGACGACGATCGCGTCGTCGGCCGCGTCAACAACGATGCCACCGGCTTCGGCGGACAACTGCAGCTCAGCCGTCCCGCCTTCGGAGGCACGCTACGGCTGAGCGAGATCCTCGACACGCGCGAACAGGGCCTGCCCGGACGTGGGGTACTCCAGTCGGAGACCGCACGGAGCCGGTCGCTGACGCACCACGCGCAGATCGCCTGGCGCAGTGAACGGCGTGCCCGCGGCGTCCTCCGGGAGGTCTCCCTCCACCAGCGGACCGAACGACAGGCCGTCCGCGACCTCGGCGGCGACCTGTCGGGGACCCCGCGCGACCGCGTCGACGTGCTGCACGCCGTGGGCCTGAACGCGAGCGGCGCCGCGAGACCCTTCGGGCCGACCGTCTGGAACGTCCAGAGCCGGGTCGCGCGGCTCCGCAGCGTCGACGAAGCCCTCCTCGACGGCGAGGGCGAACCCCAGTGGCGCTGGACCACCACCGCTGCCCTCGAACCGAAGTGGCGCGTCCTCGGCGACCGCCTCTTGCTGTCGCCCGGAGTCCGCGTGGAGCACCACGAGCAGTGGTGGAACGAGAGTTCGTCGCTCGAGTCCCTGCCGCGTGGCGACGAACAGAGGACGGGACTGTTCGCCTACACCGCCCAGTTCGGGACGCGCTACGCGATCAGCGACGAGGTGTCGCTGAAGGCGAACCTGGGAGTCTACCGTCGTGTCCCCACGCTGCTCGAGCTCTTCGGCGACCGGGGAACGACCACCGCGAACCCCGACCTGCGTCCCGAAGAGGGTGTGAACCGCGACGTGGGCCTGGTCTGGTCACGCCCACTCGAGGGGCGGCGCTTCGCCCTGAGTGCCTTCGCCAACGACGCCTTCGACCTGATCACCTTCGTGAAGACCTCGCCGGTCACCGCCCGGGCCCGGAACCTGGGTCGCGCCGAGATCCGCGGCCTCGAATTCGAGGCCGACTTCGGTCGATTCGGGCCCTTCGGATTCCGTGCGGCCATCACCCGCCTCTGGAGTGAGGACCGGACCGACGACACCGTCGCCGGCGGGAAGCAGTTGCCCTTCCGGCCCGGGATCGAGGTGGAGTTGCAACAGAGCCTGCACGTGGGACACCTGCGTGCCGACTTCGACCTGTTCGCGATGGGCGAGAACTACCAGCAGACCGGCGAGCGCCTGGCCGTCCCCGCACGTGTGATCGGCTCGATCGGACTCCGCTGGAGACTGAGCTCCGACTGGGCCCTGCACGGGCGGGTCGACAACGTCTCCGACGCCGAGGTCCACGACTTCCTGGGTGATCCCCTGCCCGGACGTCAGGTCTCGCTGAGCCTGCAGGCGGGTGGACGATGAAGATCCTGTTGATCGCGTTCGCCCTCCTCCTGAGCTCCCGGGCAGGGGCGACCGAAGAACTCTTCGTGGTCACCACCACCTTCGAGGTCGTGGGAAGCACCGGACGGATCGGAATCGACGGCGGCTATCCGACGGTGGCCGACGAGTTCCAGGTCCACAGCGATGCCGTCGTCCGCCAGCAGAACGGCTTCGTGTTCGTGATCAACCGCCTGTTCGCCGACAACGTGCTCGTGCTCGACGCCGCCGACGACTACGGCGTGGTCACGCAGTTCGGCGTGAGCGGAACGGGCCTCAACCCGCGCGACCTCGAACTGGTCGGCGACGATCGTGCCTACGTCACGCTGTACGAGAGCAACGAACTCCTGATCTGCAACCCCTTCACCGGAACGACGCTCGGGACGATCGACCTGTCCGCCTTCGCCGTGGCCGACGGTCTGGTCGAAATGGATCAGATCGCCCGCGTCGGCGATCGCGTGTTCGTCACCCTGCAGAACGTGGATCGGCGCGTGACGCCGTGGGCGGTGACCGGCGCGTCGACGATCGCGGTGATCGACACGAACACCGACACCCTGGTCGACGCCGATCCGGGGGCCCCCGGCGTACAGGGCATCGAACTACAGATCCAGAATCCCTACTGGCGCTTCGAGTACGATCCGGGCCGACAGCGCCTGTTCATGATCGGCGCGGGCTCGTTCCAACAGAGCGACGGCGGACTCGAACGGATCCATCCCTTCACCCTGCGCTCGGAAGGACCGGTGCTGACCGAGGCCGGCCTCGACGGCGACCTGCTGGACGTCGCGCTGGTGGACGACGCCACGGGATGGGCCCTGATCAACGACCCGACCTTCAACACCTGTCTGGTGCGCTTCGATCCCACGACCGGCGAGCGCACCGACACCGTGCTGTGCACGAGCGGCTTCCTCCTGAGCGATCTGGAGCTGTCGCGCGACGGTCGGATCTTCGTGGGCGACCGCACGCCGTCGAATCCGGGAATCCGGGTGTACGACGCCTCCACGGCCCAATTGTTGAGCGGTCCGTTGGACGTCGGGCTGCCACCCTTCGACGCCACGCTGATCGAAGGGGTCCCGACCGGCGCACCCGTTCCCACGCGCCCTGCCCGGCTCGCGGCCCACCCGAATCCCTTCAATCCGCGGGTGACGATCGGACTCGACGGCGCCGAGCACGACGGGGTGGTCGAGATCGTCGACGCGCGGGGGCGAAGAGTTCGGACACTGGCGCTGGAAGCCGGGACCGCGATCTGGAACGGCATGGATTCCGAGGGACGGCCCGCGGCCAGTGGGATCTACCGGGCCCGCCTGCGCGGACGGGACGACGTGACGGCCGTCCCGCTCACACTGGTGCGTTGAGCTCCCGCTAGGGCAGCATGATCGAGCGGCCCTCGACCTTCTCCATGCGCACGCGGTACTCGGCACCGTCGTAGTAATCACCGATGTTGCAGGGCCGTGCCCCACCCCGCACCACCTCGAGCGGCACGGCACGGTACTGACCGTCGACGAGCGCGGTCATGTGACCACTGCGGTCGTTCTTCAGGAGATCGTAGGCGAGCGTGGCGTAGGCCCGGCCGACCATGCGGTCGAGCGAGTCGGGTGAGCCCGACCGCATGAGGTAGGCCAGCTTCTGCTGCAGGGTCTCGCGCCCGGTGTGGGCCCTCACCTGCTTGGCGAACCACTCGCCGATACCACCCAGTTTCTTGTGACCATAGGCGTCCTCCTCGCCCCCTTCGAAGGGAGCACCGGCCTTCGGGTAGGCGCCCTCGCTGATCACGCACACGGCGTAGTCGCTCGGACTGGCGTCCTGGTCCGCTGCGAGCAGGTCGGCGGCCTTCTCGGGCTCGAAGGGAACCTCGCTCAACAACACGCGGTCGGCGGCCGAGAGCATTCCGACGTACAGCGCGGTGGCCCCGCTGTTGCGACCGAAGAGCTCGATGATCGCGATACGCTCGTGACTCCCGGCCGGTGTGCGGACCTGGTGGATCAGATCGACCGATCGTGTGATCGCCGTCGAGAAACCCAGGCAGTACTCGGTGCCCCGAACGTCGTTGTCCATGGTCTTGGGCACGCCGACGATCGGGAAGCCCGCCGCGTGCAGCTTGGCGGCGTAGCCGAGTGTGTCATCCCCGCCCGTCACCACCAGGGCGTCCACGCCGAGCTTCTCGAGATTGCGCATCACGACGGGTGTGAGGTCGCGCCGCCCCTTGTCGTTCTGGGGGTAGTCCGTGGCGTCGAAGCCGGCCGGGAGGTCCTTCTCGCGCATGTCGCCCGGGTTGGTCCTCGCGCTGTGGAGAATGGTCCCGCCCGAGCGGTCGATCGGACGCACGTCGCGTGAGTTCAGGGAAGCGGTGTACCGCTGGACCGAGACGGGGTCGTCGGGGTCGACGTGGACGATTCCCTTCCAGCCGTTGCGGATTCCCAGGACCTCCTGTCCGTTCGCGAAGGCGTGGTCGGCGACGGTCTTGATGACGACGTTCAGGCCCGGGACGTCGCCGCCTCCGGTCAGGATCCCGATCCGCTTCATGGCGTCCTCCCATTCGCGGCGGACCGGGTCCGCCGCCGTCAGGCTGGGTCTGCGAGGGTTTCCGGCCGCGCCCGGGCGCGCCGGCGAGGGGGGCCGCGAGAGCCTACGGGAGGCTCGGCGCGGCGCCCACCGGGTCCCCTGTCGATCTCACAAGTTCGCTGCGACCGCAAGCCCCGGCGTGACGTTCCCGCGCCGACGCATTACCCTGAGTCGTCCGCCCGCCGCGTTCCCCTTCCCGCCCCTCGATTCCATGGAACTGCTCGCACACACCGACGAAGTGACCGGATTCTGCCGCCAGGCCCGCGCCGAGGGCCTTGTGGGCCTCGACATGGAGTTCGAGCGGGAACGGACCTACCGGCCCGTGCTCCAGCTCGTCCAGGCGGCCACCCGCGAGCGGGCCGTCCTGATCGATCCACTCGCCATCGACGACCTCTCACCCCTCTGGGAGTTGATCGCCGATCCGGCCGTCGAGCTGATCGTCCACGCCGGCATGCAGGACATGGAGATCGCCTTCGCCGAGAGCGGTGGCCTGGTGCCGGCGAACGTGTTCGACACCCAGATCGCCGCCGCACTGCTGGGCATGGGCGAGCAACCGGGCTACGCCGACGTCGTACGCCGGATCACGGGCGTCCACCTCAAGAAGGGCGAGCGCACGACCGACTGGTCGCGACGACCGCTGAGCAAGGCCCAGGCGCAGTACGCGCTGGACGACGTCCTGTACCTGCACCAGCTCTACGACGAGATCGACTCCGAACTCGAGAACCGCGGACGACGGCCCTGGCTCGACGAGGAGCTCGGATTCTACGAGCAGCGGGAGAACTACGAGAGGGATCCCGGCCAGCTCTGGCTCCGCGTCTCGCGCCATCGGTCCCTCAAGGGCAAGCAGCTCGCCGTACTACGCGAGTTGGCGATCTGGCGCGAGGAAGCGGCCGCGGCCCGCAACGTACCCCGGATGCGCGTGGTCGCCGACGACGTCCTCGTCGACCTCGCCCGCCGCAATCCGCAGACCGTGGAAGACCTCCAGCAACTGCGCCGTCTGCACCACCGCGAGATCGAGCGCGGCGCCGACGAGATCCTGGCCGCCGTCGCCCGGGGCCTGGCCTGTCCTCCCGACGAGCATCCGAAGTTGCCCAAGGTCCACGACGACGACCCCGAGCTCAACGTGACCGTCGACCTGTTGGCGACCTTCGTGAAGTACCGCGCCCGCGAGAAGAGCATCGCGCCCAGCTACCTGGGCAACAAGAAGCAGATCGCCGCCTTCGCCCTGGCCCACCGCCAGAAGCGCTCGCGCGACGGCCACCCGCTGGGATCCGGCTGGCGCTACGAGATGGTCGGCCGTGACCTCGAGCAGTTCCTCGACGGCCGACTCGCGCTTTCCGTGGAGGAGGGCCGAGGGCGGCTCCGCCTCATCCCCGTGGGAAAGCCTTGACCGCACACGACACCACGGGCCCCCGCCCGCCGATCTTCGTCTCGCACCCGAAGTCGGGCCGCACCTGGCTGCGCTACGTCTTCCATCTGGTCGGACTCGAAGCGCACTTCACCCATGCGGGCTCGGGGACCACGAGTCGTGAGCTGGGTCGTCGCTTCGAGGGCGCCGACCTGGGTCTCGTCGAGGGACGCTCGACCGTCTTCATGCACCGCAATCCGATCGACACCGCGGTGTCGTTCTATTTCCAGGTGCTGCGCAAGGACATGCCCGCGGGCAGCCTCCGCTGGTGGAAGCGCTGGATCCCCTTCAAGCTCTCGGGACGCATGCCCGACCGCGACATCGAGGACTTCGTCCTGCACGAGGGACTGGGCGTGCCCAAGATCTGTGCCTTCAACCGCGGGTGGCTCGACGCGCTGGAGGGCCGGGACGACACGGTCGTTCTGACCTACGAGCATGCACGGAGGGATCCCGTCGAGGCCTTTTCGACCCTCTTCGAGTCCCACGGTCTCGACGTCGACGACATCGAGACCGTGGTCGAGCAGTCGTCCTTCGACCGCATGCGCGCACTGGAATCGACCGGTCGTTTCCAGCACATGATGCTCTCGCAGAAGAGCGGCGACGATCCGGAGAGCCGCAAGGTACGCCGCGGACGGATCGGTGGGTATCGCGAGTACCTGTCGGACGAGACGGTGGCACGATGCCGCGAAGTCGCCGCGCGGTACGGCTTCTCGGCCTGAGGCCCGGCCGTCGTCCGACGACCGGGCCCCACCGGGAAGGATCCGGCTGCGGGCAAGGCACTCAGAAGGAGCGGGCCAGCCCGATCTCGAGGTCGACGCCTCCGACCTCGACGCCGAGGCCCTCCCCCTCGATCGTGACGTCCCGCGCGAGGGAGCGGTACGTCAGGCCGGGACGCAGACTCCACGCACCGCCCAGGGCGATGTCCAGCCCGGCACCGAGCTCCCAACCCCAGCCGTGTCCCGAGTCGTCGACGACGTCGCCGTCGGCGTTCTCGAGTTCGAAGTGCCGGAGCACCGCCCCACCGCGGACGAAGTACCCGAGGCGGCCCCCGCCGACCGGATGAACGAACTGCAGGCCAAAGCTGTACCCCGTCTGCTCCAGCGAGCCGTCGGTGAGCCGGTCCCCGGTGCCGAAGTGGTGCCAGCCCCAACCCGCGTAGGCCGCGAGGTGCGGCTGGATCCGATAGGCCAGGGTGGCCTCGAAACCGGCGCCCGTCCCGAGGTCGGAGCCGCCGAGATCGCCCGCGACGGGGTCGAGGCCGGTTCGGAGCTCCCAGCTCCAGCGATCGGAGGCGTGGGATTGCCCGGCCGTGATTCCGGCGAGGGCGACGAGAAGGATCGTGACGAGGCGTGTCATGGCTGTCCCTCCAGCACGGGATGGTGTCCGGGGATCGGAGCCGCCGGCGACCATCGCTGCGGCCTCGCCGATCCGATGCGAAGGCTAGGCAGCACGGACCTTCGATGCTGTTGTGGAACTGTTCGAAACTGTATCGTTCTGTAGCCCGACGACGGGGGCGTCGCCCTCGGCTCCGGTCCCCGCGCCGACGATCCTGCGATCCATCCACTCCGAGGACCCGTGCGACACCGCATACTGCTCGTCGAAGACGATCACCGCCTGGCCTCGCTCATCGGCGACTACCTCGGCCGACAGGGTTTCGAGGTCGCCGTCGAGGCCCGCGGCGACACGGCGGCCGAACGCATCCGGGCCGAGCGTCCGGACCTGCTGATCCTCGATCTCATGCTCCCCGGCCGCGACGGCCTGGAGGTCTGCCGTGAGATCCGCCCCGACCACGACGGCCCGATCCTCATCCTGACGGCCCGCGAGGACGACGTCGACGAGGTCGCCGGCCTCGAAGTGGGTGCGGACGACTACGTGAAGAAGCCGGTCGAGCCGCGCGTCCTGCTCGCGCGCGTCCGCGCCCTCCTGCGACGGACCGCATCGAGTCCCCGGGCCGAGGCGGCCCACGACGGCACCCTCGAGTTCGGATCGCTGCGGATCGTGCCCACCTCACGGACGGTCGAACTCGCCGGACGACACGTCGAGCTGACGACGAACGAGTACGAACTCCTGCACCTCCTGGCCGCCCGCGCCGGCGAGGTGGTCTCGCGCGACTGGCTGTTCCGCGAACTCCGTGGCCTCGAGTACGACGGGGTCGATCGCTCGGTCGACATCGCGATCTCGCGCCTGCGGAAGAAGCTCGAAACGAAGCCGTCGCACCCGCAGCGCATCCGCACCGTGTGGCGCCGGGGCTACCTCTTCGTCCCCGACGCCTGGTAGGGCCGTCCCGTGCGTCGTCTGTTCCTCAACTACTACCTGTTCCTCGTCTTCGTCCTGGTGCTGGTGTGGTTCGCGGCCGTGCCATTGGTCGAGTACTTCGCGTCGGCACCCTTCCGCGAGGACTACGACCGCTACTACCGGGAACTGATGCGAGGCACCTTCGAGTTGGTGACCGAGGACCTGGGCTCGATCCCGCCGGCCGAATGGTCGCAGCGGATCGAGGAGCTGCAGCCCGACTTCGGCTATCCGCTGGAGCTGGCCACGATCGACGAAGCCGGCGTCTCGGCGGCCCAGCGCGAGCAACTACGCGCCGGCACGCTGGTCGTGGGCACCGGCTACGACCAGTTCTGGCGGCGCATCGGCGACACCGACCGGGTGCTGGTCATGGGTCCGTTCCCGGCACCGCAGGTCGGTCGTTCGGTGGACTTCCTCACCTGGGCGCTCGTGCTGGGCTTCCTGGGCGTGGCCACGACGCTCTGGGCGCTTCCCTTCGCCCGTGAACTTCGCGGCTTCCGACGGACCGCCGCGGCGTTCGGCGAGGGACGCTTCGAATCCCGCGCGACGACCCGACGCCACTCCCCGCTCGCTCCGCTGGCCACCAGCTTCAACCGCATGGCCGATCGCATCGAGCAACTGATCACCTCGCACCGCGAACTCACGAACGCGGTGGCGCACGAACTGCGGACCCCGATCTCGCGCCTGCGCTTCGGGTTGGAGATGGTCGAGTCGGCCGGTGACGAGTCCACCCGCGAACGCTCGGCCCGAGAACTCCGCCGCGACCTCGACGACCTCGAGGCGCTGGTCGAGGAACTGCTGGTCTACGCGCGCTTCGACCGCACGGCGCCCGATCTCGAGCTGGAGCCCCACGCGTTCAGGCCGTGGATCGAAGAACTCCACGCCACTCTCGTGGCCGAGACCGCCGCGCAGGTCGAACTCGACTGCGCGATCGAGGACGGCCGACCGGTCCGCTTCGACCCCCGCCACCTCGCACGGGCCCTCGAGAACCTCGTCCACAACGCCGATCGTCACGGCGGCCACCACGTGCGGATCGCGGCGCGGACCGACGGCGATGACGTGGTGGTCGCGGTCGACGACGACGGCCCCGGCATTCCGGTCGACGAGCGCGAGCGCGTGTTCGAGGCCTTCGCCCGCCTCGACACGAGCCGCAGCCGCGACTCGGGAGGTTTCGGGCTGGGCCTGGCGATCGTGCGCCGCGTGGCCGAAGCCCACGGAGGCCGGGTCGAGCTGACCGATTCGGACCTCGGCGGATGCCGCTTCACCGTGCGCTGGCCGAGAACCGCCTGAGCCGCCGGATCAGCGACCGTCGTCCGGAGGGAACAGGAAGCGCAGCACGTCCCCGAAGCGCCGGGCCCACGCCTCCTCGTGGTGCCGGCCGCCCTCGTCGACGTGGACGATCAGGTCCTCGCCCTCGACGAAGCCCTCGTCCAGGAGCGTCGCCCGGAGTTCCCGCAGATCCCTGACGTAGGCCCCGCTACCCTGGACGTCGCTGCCCTCCTCGGTGCCCATGTCGGCCCACAGGCGGACGTCGGGTTTCGGGGCCTGCTCGAAGCGATCGAGGATCACGCCCTCGTCCCACCACAGGCTCGGCGAGATCGCCCCGATGCGGCCGAAATGGTCGTCGTGCTCGAGCGCGGCCACCAACGCCATGAGTCCGCCGAGCGACGACCCCGCGAAACCGGTCGCGGCGGGGCCGGTCCGCACGCGGTAGCTGCGCTCGACCCAGGGCATCAGGGTGTCGACGATCGCCGTGAAGTGCGCGTCGGCCCCGCCGCCGATCCCGCGCCGGGCGTCGGTCGAGGGCGTGTACTCGAACACCCGCCGGGCGCCGCCGTTGTCGAGGGCCACCACGACGATCGGCTGCATCGCCCCGGCGGCGATCTGCTCTTCGCAGGTCTCGTCGACCCGCCACTCGCCGGCGAAGCTGGTCGACACGTCGAAGACGTTCTGCCCGTCGAGCATGTACAGCACGGGATACGTGCGATCGGACTCGCGGTAGCCCGGGGGCAGGTAGACCCACACGCGACGACCGTCGAGCAGATCGTCGACGGTGTGCTCGGTGACGTCGCCGGTGAGCGTGCGCACGATCTCGGTGTCGGCCCAGCGCGGCACGGCGAGCTCGTGGACACGGCCCTCGTCCACGGTGATCCGCCGGCTCGTGATCTCCCCGCCGGCAGGATCGCGTTCGGCCGTGCCCCACGAACCGCGCGTGAACCGGAACTCGATCCGTGTGCCGGGCTGGAACTCCAGATCGATCGCGTGGACCCGGTCGTCGACCGGCGTCAGGGCGAAGTCGGGATCGCCGGGATCCCAGTCCTGGAAGTTGCCCGTGACGAAGACGGTGGCGTCCAGCGGTGTGGTCTCGGGGACCGTGACCCGCAGGGTGACGGTCACGGCCCCGGCCTCCACCGCGAGGAACACCAGGACGAACGCGAGCAGTATCCGCATGTCATGCATCGGCCCAGGTCGGGGTCATGGGTTCGGCCCGTCGCGCGGATCGGTCCAGCAGCACCACGGCCAGCAGGAGCATGGCCCACGTCAGAGGCGGAGCCCAGGCGAACTTCGCGTGTACGAAGGCCAGGTAGGCCACGGTGGCGGGGAGCACCGTCATCGACGACAACACCGATGCGGCGACGAAGCGACCGTCGACGAAGCTCGGATCGAGGGAGAACGGCGCGCGCCACTGCACGCGCTGGATCCCCCGCACCGCCACCTCGAGGGTCAACAGGACGACGACGAGGTCGTCGACGACGCGCCAGGGCGTCGATCCCGCGGCCACGTGCAGTCCGAGAACGATCAGCACCGCCCAGGGCACGGAGGTCGCCCGCGCCATGCCGCGCTGCCACGCCGCCCACGGTCCGTGCGCGACGGGGGAGGCCACGAGGACCCACGAGGCCCGCCGCTGCGAACTGCTGACGAGGGCCACCATGTTGGCCACGCCGACCGAGGCCATCACGATCACGAAGAGGTGGAACCAGCGGAAGCCGTCGCGATCGGCCACGATCGCCAGTGGACCGACGTCGTGCAGCGGCCCCACGATCACCACGACGAACATCAACGGCGCGTGGAACAATCGCAGGAGCACGCGCCAGTCGTCGCGCAGGTGCGCCACGACCAGGCGCCGCGGCACCAGCCCCCGGATCCCCGGCATCCACGGCCACAGCAGGATCTCCAGCCAACGGATCCGTCCGCGCGTGTCCGAGGACCGCCGTGCCTCGACGCGGTCGGCCCGGCCCCCGCCGGCGATGGAGCGCACGGTCAGCAGCACGAGCGCCGCGGTTCCGAACGTACTGCCGAGTGCGACCCCGGCACCGACCGCCCACGACGTCTCGAACAGCACCGGCCAGACCATGCACCAGAACAGCGGCAGCAGCGCCCAACCCCACGCCGGCGGCCCCGCCCCCGAGGCTTCGGCCCGGTCGGCGAGCGTGGGCATCACGGTCGCGCCGAGGAAGAACACGACGAAGAACGCGGCACCGACGATCTTCTGCGCGCGGCGGCGCCCGAACGTCCGGCGCAGCAGCAGGAGCGCGAGCGCGAGCAACGCGGTGACCAGCACCGCCTGGGCCACGACCGCACCGGCGGTGACCACTCCCACCAGGACGCGTGGGGCTCCCACGAAGAGCAGCACCGCACAGGGAACGGTGGCGAAGGCCAGCGTGGCCTCCAGCACGCCGCGCAGCAGCAAGAGCATGCGCGCGGCCCCCACGTCCCGCGCGGTCACCGGCCAGTGCCCGATCACCTGCGCGTCGTCGGTGTCGAGCAGCAGGGGGATCCCGTGGATCAAGACCACCGCGCTCGACACCAGGAGGCCGAGCACGGTGACGACCAGACCGATGCCGGGCAGTCCGGTGGCCAGGACCAGCATCCCGCCCACGAACAGTCCGAGCAGGGCCGCACCGACCAGCGAGAGCGTCCGCACGAGCGCCGGACCGAACACGCTGGACTTCTCGCGCTCCACCAGCAGCGCGAGACGGCCTTCGCGCGCACGGTCGAGGAAGCCGATCAGCGCGCCGACCCGCCCGGGATCGGCCCCGAACCAGGCCGCCACGTTCATACCGCGTCTCCGAGCAGGTCGGCCAGGCGTCTGGCCCGCGATTCGCCGCCCACGGTGAGTTCGCGAAAGATCTCACGCACCGACAGCCCCTCGTAGCGCGCCCGCAGGTCGACCAGGTCCCCCTGCCAGACCACGCGCCCCTCGGCGAGCACCACCAGGTGGTCGCAGATCTCGCTCACCTGTTCGAGCACGTGGCTCGACAGCAGGACGCCGCGCCCGTCGGCCGCCAGATCGCGCAGCAGCGCGATCACCCGGTCCTGGCTGGGGACGTCGAGGCCGTCGAGGGGCTCGTCGAGCAGTACCACGCGCGGATCGTGCAGAACCGCGGTGGACACCAGCACCTTGCGGCGCATGCCCTTGGAGAAGGTCCCCAGGCGACGGTGCCGTGCCTCGTGCAGTTCGAAGTGATCGAACAGACGATCGACCCGCGCTCGGATCAGATCGAGGTCGAGTCCGTGTGCCACCCCGGCCATCTCGACGAACTCGTCGGCGGTCAGCCCCTCGTAGACCGCGCCGTGCTCGGGCACGTAGCCGATCCGTCGCCGCACCTCGAGCGGGTCGCGGGTCGCGTCGATCCCGTCGACGTGCACCCGCCCCGCACTCGGTGCGAGCAGCGTGGTCACGATGTTCAGCAGGGTGGTCTTGCCTGCACCGTTGGGGCCGAGCAGACCCACGACCCGGCCGGAGGGAAGGTCGAGATCGACGGAGTCCAGCGCGCGCACCGCGCCGTACACGCGGCTCAGACCGCGGGTCTCGATCATCGTGTCGGACTCACTCGCGGGAGGCGAGTTTCTCTTCGACGCTGCGGATCTTGTCGCCCATGGTCTGGTCGCGATCCGTGCGCGTGCCCAGGCGAAGCGTGGTGGAGATGCGCGGCGCCCCCATCTCGTGCACGACCTCGTGGCAGCGCTTGATCGCGGCCATGACCGCGTCCCACTCGCCCTCGATGTTCGTGCCGTAGGCGTGCATGCGGTGCTCGAGCCCGGCCTCGGCCAGCACGCGCTCGCAGGCGGCCACGTGGCGCGACACACTCGTCCCGGCACCCACCGGCACCACACACAGGTCGGCGATGACCTTCATGCCGTCCTCCCTCACGCGGGGATCGTCGGAGCCGGGGCAGGATAGCAGACCGCCGACCCGGAATCACCACCGGCGACACGACGCACGAACGGCCCCGTCCCGCCGGACGAGGCCGTTCTCGAAATCGGAACGATCGTTCCACCGCGGTCGGTCACTGGCCCTCGGGCATGCCTCCGCCACCGCCCATGCGCTCCTGCATCGCCTCCTGCAGCATGGCCTGGAAGCGCTGCTGGGTCTGCTGGAGCTCGGTGATCAGCTCCTCGGTGCGCGGGTTCTGCTCCTTCATGGCCGTCACGAGGTCCTGGTTCAGCGACTCGCGCAGCTGGGCGACCTCTTCGTTCTGCATGGCCTGCTGCTGGGCCTGCTGGAAGGCCTGCTGCTCCTGCTGGAGCTCCTCCGCCACCGATTGCTGCTCGGCCTGCGAGAGATCGCCGCTCTCGAGCTGCGCCTGGAGTTCGTCCATGGACTCGCGCGTGGCCTCGGGCTGGTGACCGGCTTGCTTCATCTTCTCGTCGACCATTTCCACGAGTTCGTCACGGCGCTCGGCCAGCGCCGGCTCGTTCTCGAGCGTGTTCTCCTGGATGTCGATCAGCTCCATGTTCAGCTGCTGGATCTGCTGCCGCATCTGCTGGAGCTGCTGCATGGGGTTCTCGCCCTGCGGCATCTGCATCTGCATGGGCGGGCGGGACTCGCCCTCGCCCTGGGCCTCCGATTGGGCGACCGCGGACGACGCGAGGACACCCAGCGCGACGACCAGGGCGAACAGACCCGCGGCGAGCGGGCGCCCAGCGCGGGAAATCGTCTTCGTCGAAAGGTTCGGATCGAACATGTCTCGGATACGCTCCTTGGATCGGATGCCACTGGACAAGCGGAAAAGGAACAGTCAACACCCTGGAAATACTGGATCCACGACACTAACAGGGCACGTCGGGGCCGTGTCAACGTCGGCCGGTGCCACCATCCGCGATTCAGCCCTGCCCCCATGCGTCACCGACGAGGGCTCCGCGTAGGGTCGGGACCGACACGGGTGGGAGGCGGCGGTCGGCACGAGCCTACGCGGAGAACCTCCCCGAGTTCCGGATCCCACCCTCCGACCGACGGAGCGAGCAAGGAGACGAGCCTCCATGAACATGCGAGTTTCGAGCGAAGCCTTCGACCACGGGGATCGGATTCCCGTGGAGTACTCCCAGGACGGCGACAACCTCTCGCCACCGCTGGAGATCGAGGGGGTGCCCGAAGGGGCCGAGGAGATCGTCCTGCTGGCCTACGACCCCGATGCGCCGACTCCGCACCCGTGGGTCCACTGGCTCGTCTACGGAATCCCGCCCGGCGTGCGTTCGCTGCCCGAGGGAATCCGCGTCTCCCCCCGACCGGAACGGCCGCCGGGTGCGCGTCAGGGGCTGAACACTTCGGGAGACGCCGGCTACGAGGGACCCGCGCCTCCGGTCGGCGACGGCGTGCACGAACTCCACTTCAAGGCCTACGCCCTCGACCAGACCCTCGATCTCGAACCGGGGGCCGATCCGCAGACCGTGCTCGAGGTCATGCTGGATCATGTGATCGACTACGGCGAACTGGTCGGGACCTTCGAACGCCGATCCTGAGATCCTTCCCGCCGGCGAGCGGCGCTCAGGCGCCCTCGTCGGCGCTCCGGTGAGCCTCGCGGGCGGCGAGCGACACGGCGATCATCGACCAGCCGTGCACCAGGAGCTCGACCGAGATGAACACCCCGATCACCCACAGCGCAGACGATGGCCACTGGGCGAAGATCAGGATTCCGAGCAACATGGCCAGGATCCCGCCGAAGACGGGCCATCCCCATCCCGGCCGGCCGCGCATCTGCAGCCCCATGGCGAAACGCAGCGCACCGACGAGGAACACGGCAGCGGCGAGCAGCAGCGTGAGGAAGGCCGACGAGAACACGGGATCGATCAAGACGACGGCACCCGCGGCCACGTAGAGCAACGCGATCGTGGCGTGCAGGGCCTTGCTCCTCCATCCGTCGCACTTGGCCGTGTGCAGCGCCTGGAAGATTCCCCCCAAGATCAAGAGGGCTCCGAAGAACAGGACACTGGCGAGGGTGAGGGTGACCGTGACCATGAGTCCGATCAGGCCCAGCACGATGGCCAGGGCGCCGAGTCCCGCCATCCACTTCCAGTGGCGCGCCAACTCGCCGTAGAACCGGAAACTCGACTCGGGCAGCGGGCTCGGACCGTGCAGGGAAGTCATGGAGTGATCTCCTCGTCTCGTCGTGGGAGCCGGAACGGAGGTACGACGCTCCCGAGCGCCGACGACCACAGCTCAGCACGCCGGCACGCTTCTTCCCATGGGACCGCCTCCCCGGTCCGCGATGGGGACCTTTCCCTGGGCGATCTCCCCAGGCATCCGTCCGCACCCCCTCGGGTGGATCGTCCGGGCCGGAGCACCCACGCTTCGGCGTTCCCTCGCACCCCGGAGGTCCGCCGTGCCCGAACTCCCCGACGTCGACACCTTCCGGCACCGATTCGACACCACCGCCCGCGGGCACCGCGTGGAGCACACCTCGGTGAGCGACACACGGATCCTGGAGGACGTCACGAGGCAGCGGCTCGCCCAACGCCTCCACGGCCAGCGTCTCGACGACTCGCGCCGGCACGGCAAGTACCTGTTCCTGCGCGGCGGCGACGCGGGATGGCTGGTGCTGCACTTCGGAATGACCGGCGAGTTGATCTACGACAGCGATTCCGACGACGCCCGGCTGGTCCTCGATCTCGACCGCGACCACCGCCTGCTGTACACGAGCCGCCGCATGCTCGGCCGCGTGGGGTTCACCGAGGACGTCGACCGTTTCGTCGAGGACCACGATCTCGGCCCCGACGCCATGAGTGACGACCTGGATGCAGAAACCTTCGTCGCGCGGATCCGGGGCCGTTCCGGCATGATCAAGTCGAAGCTCATGGACCAGTCGCGGATCGCCGGCCTGGGGAACGTCTACACCGACGAGATCCTCTTCCAGGCCGGTGTGCACCCGCGTCGCGCGACCGACACCTTCGACACCGACGAACTGCACGCTCTCCACCGTGTGATGCGTCGCGTGCTGCGCGTGACCACCGATCACGGGGCCGACCCCGGAGAGTTCCCCCGCGGTTACCTGACCCCGCGTCGCGAGGAGGGCGCGGAATGTCCTCGCTGCGACGGACCGATCGAGACCTGCAGCGTATCCGGCCGCACGAGCTACGTGTGTCCTCGATGTCAACCCGCTCCCTGAGCACGCTGCGCGCCGATCCTCTTCCGTCTACCTTCTCCGAGCGCACCACCAAGCCCCCGGGGGAGCCGTCATGCGTCACGTCGTCTTCGTCGTCCTTCTGCTGGTGCCCGTCATCGCGCGGGCCGAACTCGATCCGACCTCCCGCTTCGCCGACGCGTTCTGGTCGCACTGGGGAGACGGCCGGGCCGAGCTCGCCAGCTACGACCTGACCTTCGAACGCTACGGACACGAGCGCTCGGGAACCGCGGTGGCGATCTTCGTCACCGAGACCTTCAGCCACTCGTTGCGCGTGAAGGCCGACCCGGGCAACCATCCGGAGTCCGACACCTACCCCGTGATGAAGCTGAACCTGGTCGAGGACTTCCCGACCGGTGTCTACGACTACAACCTCATGACCAGCACCTTCGTCTCGCTCGTCGAGCGCGACGGCCATCCGCGCGGACACGTGACCAAGCTCAGTCACAGCATGCAGGAGTGGTGCGGCCATGCGTGGATCCAATGGATCGCCCACGAGGACCACCTCGACTACACACTGCACAGCTACTTCGACGGCGAAGCCGACCAGCAGCGGCGTCTGGACCTGCCGGAGAACGGATTCACCGAGGACGCAGTCCTGCTGTGGGCGCGTGAACTCGCCGGACCCTTCCTCGCTCCCGGTGGCTCCACCGAGCGCCCGATGTTGACCGCGGCGAAACGTGCGCGCTTGACGCACACCGATCCTTCGTGGACCAATGCCACGTTCCATCGCGCCGGATCCCCGACGACGATCGAGGTCCCGGCCGGAAGTTTCGAGGTCGAGGAGCGGTGGATCACCGTCAACGGCCGCGAGATCTGGAGGATCTGGGTGGAAGCCACCGCGCCGCATCGGATCGTGCGCTGGGAGAACGCGTACGGTCAGGCCGCCGAGATGGTCGCCAGTCGACGGATGCCCTACTGGCAGCTCAACGAGCCGGCCGGACGCGCGCGCCTCGAGGATCTGGGCCTCGAGCCCCGTCCCGCCCGGACTCCCTGACCGAGGACCCGCGACGCATCACGTCGACGCACTGGAGATCGCGCATGAGTCCCATGTTCCTGTTGCCCGTCCTCGTGGGCTTCGCCGTCGTGGTGCAGGCAGGCATGAACCGTCAGATCGCCGACCACTGGGGCCTGGCCGGTTCCGTGCTGTTGAACAGCGCCGTGGTGCTGGGGCTGGCGATCGTCTTCTACGCGCTGGTGCGGTGGCGACCCGAGCTCTTCCCCGAGTTCCTGCGCTGGCCCGATGCTCCGGGCCACTTCGCCTGGTGGCGTGGCTTCGTTCCGGGGGTGCTCGGCATCACCATCGTGGCCGGGCTCCCGTGGGCCTTCTCCCGACTGGGTGCGCTCGAGGTGATCCTGAGCGTCCTCGTCGCACAAGTGGTGGCCAGCCTGTTCTGGGACGCACTGGTGGAGCGGATCCCGGCCCACCCACTGCGGGTGGTCGGAGCGATGATCGCACTGGCCGGGACGGCACTCGCCAGCTGGAAACGCTGAGGCTCAGCCCAAGAGGAGGTCCAGGTCCAGCGGGAGGGGCTCGACGTCGAGAACCGTCCGCAACCGATCGACGCGGACGCGTCGACCACGCGGTGCATCGGCCGGCGTCTCCGACCAACGGATCGGCTCGGCCCCGGCGCGGGCGAGGACACGATCGTAGAAGTCGCGTCGCCGCAACGGTGCGGCCGCGCTGACGTTCACCACTCCCCGGTGCAGACGCAGGAGAGCGGTCTCGAGCGCGTCGAGCACCGTGGGAAGTGGAGCGAGGTTCAGCCAGGCGTCGCCGTCGTCGCGTTCGGTGCCGGCCAGCGCCCCGACCCGACGGTGCGGACCGCGTGTCGCCCCGATCAAGCCGCTCAGTCGCAGGACGGCGCCGCCGGCGGCCAGTACGTGGTCCTCGCCGGCGCGGAGGGCGCCGCCGCGACCTTCGCGGGGCACCCGTGGTGAGTCCTCGTCGACCCAGGAGCCATCGCTGGCGGCGTACACGCCGGTCGACGAGGTGTAGACGAGATGGGCACCGCCGAGCGCGTCGACGAGGTGCGCACTTCCGCGGTCGTAGACGGCCCCGTAGTCGCCCCCGCGACCGGCAGCCGCGCTGAACACCACGTGCGTGGCTCCGTCGACCACGCTGCGCAGCGCGTCGCGGTCGGCGAGATCCACCGCATGGGCGTCGAGACCGCGGTCGGCGAGTGCGGCCCGGCGCTCGTCGGAGCGCGTCGTCACCCGCAGGCGCTCGACCAGGCCCTTCTCGCGCAGGCGCTCGGCGAGGGCGGTTCCCACGAATCCGCTGCCCACGATCACCAGGTCTTCGATCGGTCGGTCTTGATCGGTGTGTCGCATGGGGGCAAGGTACCCAGGATCCATCGTCCCGACACCCTGCGCCGACCGTTCTCCGGGAGACCCACGTGCCCGCCTCCGGCGACCGCTACGCGCCTCGGCGCCCGTTTCCGGCCTACGCCTACCTACCGGGGCGAGACCCGCATCCGACGCGGCACCCCGACGGCCATTCCCACGGTGTCGAGGAGATCGAGGTCGTCGCGCCGAACCCCGGGCTCTACGCCGAGTGCGAGGACTATCTCTACGGCATCGACCTCTACAACCACGACTACCACTGGGAAGCCCACGAGGTCTGGGAGGCCCTGTGGCACGCTTCCGGCGATTCCGTCCAGCGCGAACACCTGCAGGCCCTGATCCAGGCAGCGGCGGCCGGGGTCCAGCACCGTCTGGGACGCGACAAGGGGCGCTCGCGTCTGGCGCGTCGCGCGTCCGAACGCCTGCGCACCGTGGAACGCGAGGCCGGGCGGGTGTACATGGGCGTCCAGGTCTCACGTCTGGCCACCGAACTGGGACGCTTCGCGTTCGGTGGAGACCGGCCCCCACGGATCTATCTCCTATGACGCCCTCCGGGGTGCCTCGACGGGAACTCGCCGCACACCGTTGCGTGAGAACCCGACGCCCGCCGTTGACGACCTCCCGAACCGGGGACATGCTGCCGCCATGGCTACCAATACGAGCCCGCGTGGGCTGATCACGACCGTCGTCGTCGTCCTCGTCCTGTTCGTCGGCGGAGCCGGCCTGCTGTGGTGGCAGCAGTCGACTCCGCTCCCGACGGCCGAACTCGACCGCTCCGTTTTCGAGGTCGGACGCCGACTGGAGTTCGGACTCGAGCTGCAGGCTGCGCGGGGAAGCGTGCGCGATGTGCAGGTGCGGATCCTCCAGGGCGACGTCGACGCCCTGGTGTTCGAGGACTCCCTGAACACCGCCGCCGGCCGACTGGACGTGGCGTTCCGGCTCGAGGGCCACGGCCTGCGCGAAGGAGAAGCCCTCCTCGAGGTGCATGCCGGCGACGACGTCTGGCGCCCGCGCGGCGACGCCGACACGCCGAGCGCTCGAATGCCCGTGATGATCGACCTCACTCCACCGCGGCTCGAGATCGAGGCGGCCACCCGGTACCCGCGGCCCGGTGGTTCGGCGATCGCCGTCCTGCGGAGTCGCGGCGCCACCGAGGTGCGCGTCGAGGCCGGTGAGCGCGACTACCGGGCCTACGCCCGCCAGGAACTTCCGCACCAGTTCCTGGCGCTCTACGCCCTGCCGATCGATCACCCCGCCGACGAGTTCCCCGTCGCGGTGGCCGTGGACGCGGCGGGCAACCGCGCCGTGCGGGAACTGCCCGTGGTGCTCCGCGCACCGGACGTCCGCACGGGCTCGGTGGACCTGAGCCACCGCTGGCTCCGCGAGAAACTTCCCGTGCTGCTCCCCGACGTGGACACCACCGATGACCAGGCCCTGCTCGAGGGTTTCCTGTACGTGAGTCGCGACCTCCGCGCCGAGGCCGCCGCCGAACGCGACCGGCTCGCGGCGGCCAGCGGACCCTTACGACAGTGGGAAGGTCCCTTCCTCCAGCTACCCAACAGCCGGAGCACCTCGGTGTTCGGGATCCGGCGCACCTACCGCATCGACGGCGAAGGTCTCGACACGCAGGTGCACCAGGGTTACGACCTGGCCTCGACCGCGCGGGCCCCGATCCCCGCCGCGAACACCGGGACCGTGGTCCACGCCGGTCCCCTGACGCTCTATGGAGAGACGGTGGTCCTCGATCACGGACAGGGCCTGCTCACCCTGTACGGGCACTGCTCGTCGCTCGACGTCGAGATCGGCGAACAGGTCGAGAAGGGCAAGATCATCGCCCGGACCGGGGCCACGGGTCTGGCCGGCGGCGATCACCTGCACTTCGAGGTCGTCGTGGGCGGCCAGCCGGTCACGCCGCTGCAGTGGTGGGACACGGCATGGATCCGCGATCACATCGAGGCCCCCCTGCAGGAGGCCGCGGAGGGCAGCGAGGGCGCCGGACGCTGAATCAGTCGACGGTCGAGGTGGACACCTGCGCCAGTCGCTCCTTGACGTGGTCGGCGTAGCGCAGGTCGCAGTCCATGATGTGACCGACCACCCATCGCCGGACGAACTCGACGACTTCCGCCGAGACCCGTTCGCCACTCCGCCGATGACGCACGACGAAGGACCGGAGCCTCTCGGCCAGCCGCCGGTGTTCGAACTGGTGCTGGGCGAGATCGGGCCACGCGCACTCCTCGAGCAGTCTCTCCTCGTGCTCGAAGTGCGTCTTCGTGTAGTCGTACAGGCGCGCCAGGATCTCGCTCATCTGCCGATTGGCCCGGCCCTCCCGGAAGGCGTCGTCGAGCTCGTTGTAGATCTGCACCAGGCGCTGGTGCTGCTCGTCGATCTCCGGGATGCCGGTACGGATCCGCTCGTCGAACTCGATCTGCACGGTTCCCCTCCTCGCCAGCCGCCACTGCGACGGCCACCGCCTCGTCCTCTGGGTTTCGGTGGCGGTGGCGAAACCTTGAGGCCCGGACGTGACAGCGGCGGGATCGCGTCCTCGCGCTCCCGCCGCCGCCCGGCACGACCGTGTAGTCCGTCGCGCCAGAAGTCTCGAGATCCCCGAGTCCTCGGGCCGGTGCGCCGGGCGACTCCGGTCCACCGCCGGTGTCGGCGGGGAGGAAGCCGAGACGCTCTCCGGCGGCCTACCGGGGTCGGATCAGCGTCACCCGCTCCTCGGGTTCGGGGATCTCGAAATCGTCGTTCACCGCGCGGCGTCTCCCGGAGCGTCCCCGTGGATCGGGACTCTCGCGCAGTAGATCGACCGCACTGAGCTGGACCGTCTCCGCCCCCGGGCCGGCCTCGGCACCCTCGGCCGCCGGCACCGTGAACACGGGACGCGTGTCCTCCTTCGCAGCACGGTCGTGGTCGGCCTGCTCGGCCGTACTCCGTCGCGCGGGAGTCGCCAGGGTGGCAGGACGGCGCATCACCTCGTCCAGCACCAGACGGCGCATCTCACGCGCGCGGCGCATGAACTCGATCAAGGCCACGCCCTCGAGCGGGACGAGCGAGTGGACCCACGCGTGATCGGCGTGGATCTCCAGCCCCACCGGGGTCTTCCCGTCAGGGCCACAACTCGCGGCGACCTCCTTCAACCAACGGTCGACCGAACGGCGCGTCAGCTCGTCGGCCACGCGGCGGGCCTCGCAGGTCCATTGCACACGCAGATTCAGGCGACCGGTCGTGGGCCGACGCCGCAGCAATCGCTGCCACCGGGACACCGGGATGGTCTGCGGCACCGGCTCCACGTGGAGTCCGCGGACGTTCAACTCGCCGCGGATCTCGAAGCCGAAGACCTGATGGTGCGCTCCGTCGACCTTCCGTCTCGCCAGCCAGTGCCGACCTTCGCGGTCGCTCCCGATCATCACGTCGTCGAGGTCGATCCCGTGCACCTCGCCGCGGAAGCGGGCGGCGAGATCGACGAGGTCGGACGGCAGGTTGCCGCCGATCAGGTCCAGGTGCTCGCGCTTGCCGAGCGACTTCAGCTGCTCGCGCCGCTTGCGCCGCCTCTGTCGGCGGCGAGCCCGCACGAACCCGGCCGTCGCCGCGAGGGCGACGCCGCCGATTGCTCCGATGCCCGCCAGGAGCAGGGACTGGGTCATCATCATGGTCTTTCGTTGCTCCGCGACGACACGCCTCGGATTCCTCCCCGCTGTCCGTACAGCAAGGGCCGTGCGAACGCCGGAGAGCCGATCCTCCCGCACGGGCCGACCACGAGCGGCGCTTCGCCGGCGCCGTCCGCCACCACGGGACACCACGCTCCCTCGGCACGTTCCCCCCTGCGCGGATGCACTCTGCACGACCGGCGCATGACGCCCGGGGCGTCCTGCAGCCCGGGCTGGCTCCGACCCCTCGGCTCTGGTATGAAGGGGTCGAGTCCCGTATGTCCCTGACGCTCCAGGAGATCCAACGTGTCCGGTGACCTCGATCACGTCTTCACCTTCTACGTGCAATCCACGCCCGCGGACCTCTGGAACGCGCTGCTCGACCCCGACGTCACGCCACACTGGGCCCACGGCCTGCGCGTCCTCACCGACGGCCGTCCCGGCGACGCGATCCACTGGGTGCGGCCCGAGGACCCGGAACGGCGCGCCGTGATGTCGGGTGAGATCCTCGAACGCGAGGACGAGCGCAGTCTGCTGCACAGCTTCCGGCTGAGCGCTCACGAGGACCCCGCGACACGCGTGCGCTACCGGATCGATCCGGAAGACGGTCTCTGCCGGCTGGTCGTGACCCACGTGGGCTTCGACGAACGCAACGACAGCTGGCACGAGACCCTCGCCGGGTGGCCCCGCGCCCTGAGTGCGCTGAAGACCTGGCTGGAGACGGGTCGGGAGCTCGGTCGTCGCGAAGCCGCGGCGGGCTAGACCACGCGCCAGCGGAGCGTCTCCCCCGCACGCAGGGGAACGACGTCCTCGTCGGCGAAGGGATAGGCCGCGGGGCACACCCAGTCCTCCCGGCGCAGCGTGACGGTCCCCGGCTGCTCGGACAGACCGTAGAAGGCGGTCGCCCGTGTGTGGGCGAAGGCCTCGAGACGTTCGAGCGCACCCGCGTCCTCGAAGATCTCCGCGTACAGAGCCAGGGCGAGCGGCGACGTGTAGCATCCGGCGCATCCGCTCGCGCACTCCTTCGCCGACCGACCGTGCGGCGCCGAGTCGGTGCCCAGGAAGAATCGCGGGTCGTCACCGGTCGCCGCCTCGATCAACGCATCGCGATGCGGCGACGCCTTCAGGATGGGCAGACAGTAGAGGTGTGGCCGGATCCTCCCGACCAGCATGTGGTTGCGGTGGTAGAGCAGGTGGTGTGCGGTGATCGTCGCCGCCACGCCGTCGCGCGCGGCGCGGACGAAGTCGACGCCCTCCCGCGTCGTCACGTGCTCGAGCACCACGCGCAATCGTGGGTGGGCCTCGACCACGGGCGCGAGCACCTCGTCGAGATAACGAACCTCACGATCGAAGACGTCGACGTCGGGAGCGGTGACCTCGCCGTGCACCAGCAGGAGCAACCCGTGCTCCTCCATCGCGGCCAGGGCGTCGCCCACGCGGTCCATCGAGGTGACCCCGGCGTCGGAATTGGTGGTCGCACCCGCCGGGTACGATTTCACCGCGACGACACCGTCGGTCTCCGCCGCCCGGGCGATCTCCGCGGGCGAGGTGCTGTCGGTGAGGTACAGGGCCATGAGCGGTTCGAAGTCCGCACCCGCGGGCACGTGCTGCAGGATGCGCTGGCGGTAGGCCAGGGCCGCGTCGGTGGTCGTCACCGGCGGTGTCAGATTCGGCATGACCAGGGCCCGCCCGAAGTCACGCGCCACGTGGGGCACCACGGTCCGGAGCGCGGCACCGTCGCGCAGATGGACGTGGGCGTCGAAGGGACGTCGCAGCGTGATCTCTCGGGTCAACTCCATGAGGACTCCTCGGAATCGGCGCCGTCGGGAAGGGCCGGCCGCACCTTGAGCACGGTCTCCTTGCGGATGGTGACCGTGCCGGGCTTCGCGCCACGTGGCTTCTTCACGAATCGGGCCCGGGTGCACGACACCGCGACCACGCCACCGCGACGCGCCTTGCTGTGCCACGCGGCCACGGCTGCGGCGGCCTCCAGGGCCGCCTTGTCGGGTTCGCCCTTGCCCGCCTGCAGGATCACGTGGCTGCCGGGCATCCCGCGCACGTGGAACCACCAGTCGTCGGGGCGAGCGACCTTCAGGCTCAACCGGTCGTTGTCGGCGTCGGTCCGGCCGGCGAGGACCGTCCATCCTCCGGGGAGTTCGTACTCCCAGGCCTTCGGGGGTCGTGGTCGTCGGTCGTTCACGGTGGATCCTCGAAGGGCTGCAACGGACTCACGCTGACTCGACCCACAGTGTAGGCCAACGGTAGGGTCCGACGAGAGTGGATCGCGGTCAGTACAGATCGTAGCGGGCGAAGCGGCCGTCCAGACCACCGATGCGCACGGGGATGCGTCGAGCGGTCCGCAGACCCACGTGCTTCAGCAGCTCGCGGTCGCCCAGGACGAGCCACGCCGTCGATCCCGCGCACCGCGTCTTCAGGAAGTCACCGAGGGCCCGTACGGTGTCCTGGGCGACGCGACGATCGCCCAGACGCACACCGTACGGGGGATTCGCGACCACGAGTCCGTCGGTCAGACCCGGATGATCCCGGAAGTCGCCGTGCGTGAGCGACACCGTCTCTCCGAAGGGCACGCGCTGCAGATTGGCACGCGCGGTCTCGAGCACGTCGGGGTCGACGTCGTTTCCCTGCAGGGTCGGCGGATTGCCGTGGCGGGGGGTGACAGAGGCGCGGGCCCGGGCCACGCGTTCGTCCCCGATCGCCGGCAACCGCTCGCAACCGAAGCGTTCGACCGCGAAGGTCGGAGGGACCTCGCGACGACGCAGGAGTGCCTCGGCCAGCAGCGTGCCGCTACCGCACATCGGGTCGAGCAGAGGAGCACGTCCGTCGTCGCCCGCCACCTCGAACAAGGCGGCGGCAACGGTCTCGGGGAGCGGCGCGTCACCGCTCGCCGTCCGATACCCGCGCCGGTGTCGGGCACCGGCTCCACAGTCCAGGGACACAGTCGCCTTGTTGCGCTGCACGTGCACGTGCACCCGCAGATCGGGGGCACGTCGGTCGACATCGGGCCGTCGACCGGTCCGGTCGCGGAAACGGTCGCAGATCCCATCCTTGGTCAGTTGCACCGCGTACTGGGTGTGACGCAGTGTACTCTGCACCAGCGTGGCCGACACGGCAAAGCTCGTGTCGGGATCCATCAGCTCTTCCCAGGGCATCGCCGTCACGCGGCGGCGGAGGTAGCGGTCGCTGTGACAGGCGAAGCTCTCCAGCGGAGCCAGGATCCGACCCACCACTCGTGCCCATACGACGACTCGCGCCAACACGTCGGGCGTGGCCACGAAGTGCAGACCTCGGCGCGTCGGAGACACGTCGGTCGCACCGTGGCGTTCCAGTTCACGCGCGGCGGTGGCCTCGAGGCCCTCACCGACGACGGCGAAGTATCGATGGGTGGAAGCGTGCAGGAACAAGCGAGCCGCGGCGTGGAAGGGGTCGACCGGGAACGACGAAGGGGTGGAAGCCAAGGCCTCCACCCCCACGATCGCACGGTCCGTGACGACTGGCTAGTTGTACAGGCTCTTCACGGCACCGAAGCTCGAATCCTCGGTGTCGACCGGAGCCGCCAGCAGCAGGTTGTCGGTGATGGTGCACGCGAAGATGTCACCCGTGCACACACTGAACAGCGGAGCCTCCGGATCGGAATCGATGTTCGGACCCAGGGAGATCGTGCGTGCGTTGGTGGGCTCCCCCGGAATGAGGAGGGTGTGCCGCGAGATCACGATCGGCAAACCGTTGAAGCCGATGGCACACTCGCCGATTCCAACGTTGTAGCCACCCGGCGTCGGGATGTTGAGGCCCTTGCCCGGGATCCCGAACGACTCTCCCAGCAGGAAGACCTCGTCATCGAGACCGGGGATGAACAGCTGGAAGGCGACGGCGGTCACGAGGCCCTCGACCCGCATCACGACGTTCACCGTGAACGGCTCGCCCTGGGTCGGCTCGAAGGTCTGAATCGTTCCACCCTCATCGGCATAGACGCCGAGCTGGCAGTCGGACTGCGGGATCTGCGCCGAAGCAGTGCTGGCGAACGCCACCACGGCGAACAGCGCCAGGAAGAACGTTACCCTGTTGCTCATTTAGCTCACTCCTTCGTGATATCGGCCCCGCCGTTCCGCGGGACGTGGAAAGCCCTGACGCGTATCGTAGACAGGCGAACGCCTGGGCGACGGGAGCCGTGGACGGATGGAGAAGCCGGCCGGTGTGGTGAGCTGCGGAGGTCGTCTCGAAAAAGCCAGCACCAATTCCGCCCGACGCACCGTACCATGGACGTTCGTCGGCGTTCAACGCCCTGTTGCGAACGATGCGGAGCCATCGCGAGCTTTTGGCCGCGCTTTCACCCTACCTTCTTGCTGCGGCCGGGTCGAAGCGATCCCCGCCGGCGCCGTCGAGGCGCTCCAGCCCCTGAGATCCCGGAGAAATGCATGTCCTTTCGAAAAATCTTCACGATCGCCCTCGTGGTGACACTCGGATCGCACCCCGGACCGGCAGATCACGGAATTGTGAACGCGAGCACGGACGGTCTGCCCTACCGGACGCCGAGCGACGTGCTGGTCGACCTGGTCGACGCGTCCGATCCACCGTGGGTGAGCCTCTCGCCGAATCGCGAGATCATGCTGCTGCTGCACGTTCCGGCCCTTCCGTCGATCTCCGAACTCGCCGAAGAGGAGCTCCGCCTGGCGGGCTACCGCATCAAGCCGGCCACCAACGGGCCGAGCCGGGGCTGGGAGATCGCCGATCTCGGTGTGATGCCGATCGAGGGCGGAGACGAGCGATCGATCCAGGGCCTCCCGGAGAAGCCGCGGATCCGCAACACGCGCTGGTCCCCGGACGGGCGCCGCGTGCTCTTCACCAACACGGTCCGCGACGGCATCGAGCTCTGGGTCGCCGATCTCGAAGAGGCCCGCGCACGCCGTCTGGTCGGTCCGCGCCTGAACATGGCCGCGGGAATCGCGCCCCGATGGGCCCCGGACGGTCGATCCGTCCTCGTGCCCCTCGTTCCCGCCGATCGCGGATCGGCACCCGAGCAACCCCGCGTTCCCACGGGCCCGACGGTGCAGGAGAACCTGGGTCGCACCACACCGGCACGTACCTATCAGGACCTTCTCCAGAACGCTCACGACGAGGCCCTGTTCGACCACTACTTCACCTCGCAGATGGCGCGGGTCGACCTCGACGGGGGGATCGAGTTGCTGGGGGAGCCGGCCGTCTACCGTGAGATCGACCCCTCGCCCGACGGCCGGTACGTGCTCGTGGAGTTCGTGCACCAGCCGTACAGCTATCTCGTCCCCGCGAGTCGCTTTCCGCGGAAGGTCCAGGTCTGGGACGCCGAGGGGAACCTGGTGCGGGAGCTCGCCGACAAACCGCTGCAGGACTCGATCCCCATCGCCTTCGGGAGCACCGAGACCGGGCCGCGCGGTCACCGCTGGCGCCACGACGTCCCGTCGACCCTGGTGTTCGTCGAGGCACAGGACGGCGGCGATGCCGGCGCCGAGGCCGAACTGCGCGACAAGGTCTTCGCGCTCGACGCTCCCTTCGCCGGCGAACCGGTGGAACTGGCGGCCCTCGAGCAGCGCTTCGGCGGGATCTACTGGGGCGACGACGACCTGGCCATGGTCGTGTCGTGGTGGTGGCCCACTCGTTCGCAGCGCGCGTGGCGCGTGGCTCCGGGCGATCCCGACCGCGATCCGCAGCTGGTGATCGATCACAACTGGGAGGATCGCTACAACGATCCCGGCGAACCGCTGGTGGTGACGAACGAGTACGGCCGCGAGGTCCTGCAGACCGACGGCCGCTACCTCTTCATGAGCGGTGACGGCGCCAGCGAGGAGGGCGACCGCCCCTTCCTCGACCGCTACGACCTCGAGACCGGCGACACCGAGCGTCTGTTCCGCAGCGAGGCACCGTACTACGAGATGCCCATGGCCGTGCTCGACGATCGCGGCGAGCGGATCCTGACCCGCCGCGAGACCACCGACCAGCCGCCGAACTACGTCGTCCGCGACCTCGACGACGACGAGGCCACGCAGGTCACCTTCTTCGAACATCCCACGCCGGAACTGCGGGGCGTGCAGAAGGAGCTGATCCGCTACGAACGCGAGGACGGCGTCATGCTGACCGGCACGCTGTACACACCCGCCGGCTACGATCCCGACGCGGACGGTCCCCTGCCCACACTGCTGTGGGCCTACCCGACCGAGTACAAGAGCGCCGACGCCGCCGGTCAGGTCACCGACTCCCCGTACCGCTTCGTGCGGATCGGGTGGTGGTCGCCGGTCATGTGGGTGGCCCGCGGTTACGCCGTGCTCGACGACCCGGGCATGCCGATCATCGGCGAGGGCGAAGACGAACCGAACGACACCTATGTCGAGCAGCTCGTGTCCAGTGCCGCGGCGGCCGTCGACGTCCTGGTGGATCGCGGTGTCGGCGACCGTGACCGCATGGCCATCGGCGGCCACAGCTACGGGGCCTTCATGACCGCGAACCTCCTCGCCCACAGCGACCTGTTCGCGGCGGGCGTGGCCCGCAGCGGAGCCTACAACCGCACGCTGACGCCCTTCGGATTCCAGGCCGAGGAACGGACGTTCTGGGAGGCGCCCGACGTCTACTTCAGCATGTCTCCGTTCATGCATGCCGACCAGGTCGACGAGCCGATCCTCTTGATCCACGGCGAGGCCGACAACAACTCGGGCACCTTCCCCATCCAGAGCGAGCGCTTCTACGGCGCCCTGAAGGGCTTGGGAGGCACCGCCCGACTGGTCATGCTGCCCCACGAGAGCCACGGATACCGCGCCCGCGAGTCCGTGCTCCACATGATGTGGGAAACCGAACGGTGGCTGGAGACGTACGTGAAGGGCGATCCTCTTCCGGACGGCCTCCAGCGGGCCGGTGAGGCCTCCGGCGAGCGCTGAGTCCGGACCTCCACGGGGGCCGCCGACGTTCCGGCGGCCCCCGGACGTCGACATGTGAAGAAAAGTTCACGGTGGGACCATGCGCCCGCGGGTTCGTTCTGCTTCCGTTTGGATCCAGGAGACCCCACCTCGCGAACACGAGACCGTGCCCGGCGGCCCGCGCCGGAGCCCTCCGCCCCCCAACTCTGGCGATCGAAATCCATGCGCACCCGCAGAAGCCCCCGTCTCGCCCTGTCCCTCCTCGCCATCGCCACTCTCTCCCTGGGAGCCTCAGGCTGCGGCGACGACAGCAACGCCCAGAGCCAGAGCCGGGGCGGCTCGGAAGGACCGGGCGGAGGCAGACCCGAGCAACCTCCGGTGCCGATCGCGATCGTCCCGGCCATCAGGGGCCCCATCGCGAGCACCTACGCCGCCACCGCAACCCTTCGCGCCGACGCCGAGGCCGAGATCCTGGCCCGCGTGTCCGGCGTGGTCCAGGGACTGCGCGCCGAGGAGGGCGACGCGGTCGACGCCAACGCGCCGCTGCTGCAGGTGGAGAACGACGAGTACCGGCTCCGCGTGAAGCAGGCGAAGGCGCGCACGGCGAACCTGCGCGCCCGCTTCGAACGTCTCGAGGACATGGTCGACAAGCGTCTGGTCAGCCAGGAGGAATTCGACACCGCCGAGGCCGACCTGGCCAGCGCCGAGGCCGACGAGGAACTCGCCGCGCTGGAACTGAGCTATACGACGGTGCGCTCGCCGTTCCGCGGACGCGTGGTGGAGCGTCTGGTCGATCCCGGCCAGAACGTGAGCGTGGGCACTCCCCTGTTCCGTGTGGCCGACCTCGATCCCCTGCTGGCCGAAGTCCACGTGCCGAGCAAGGAGTTCCGGCGGCTGCAGACCGAACAGACCGTCGAGCTCGTGCTCGACAGTGACGGAACCCGCCTCGACGGCAGGATCGACCGCGTGAGTCCCGTGATCGACCCCAACAGCGGAACGATCAAGGTGACCGTCGAGATCCCCGAGTACCCGGCCTCGGTCCGTCCCGGCGACTTCGCCGAAGTGCACATCGTGACCGAGCGCCGTGAGGGCCGCACGCTGGTACCGCGCAACGCCGTGGTCACGGAGAAGGGCGAGACCGTGGTGTTCGTCGAGGCCGGTGGGAAGGCCGAGCGCCGCGCGGTGAGCACGGGCTTCTCCGACGACGAACACGTCGAGATCGTCGACGGCGTGAATCCCGGTGAACACGTCGTGATCAAGGGCCAACGCTCGCTGCGCCACGGGCAGAGAGTGCGCGTGCTCGAGGAGGACACTACGGGCGAGGCCCGGGCTCGATGAGGAACTTCATCGCTCTGGCCGTCCGGCGCCGGGTGAGCGTGATCATGGCCGCGCTCGCCGTCGTCGTGTTCGGTGTGGTGGGCTACCAGCGCCTGGCGATCGAGCTCTTCCCCGACATGAGCCATCCCTCCATCACCGTTCAGACCGACTTCCCCGACACCGCGCCCCAGGAGATCGAGACCCTCGTCACGCGCCCCGTCGAAGAGGCGGTCGGCGTGCTCCGCGGCCTCACCACCATGCGGTCGGTGTCGCGGCCGGGTGTGAGCGAGGTCACGTTGCAGTTCGAATGGGGCAGCGACATGGACATGCTGTCCATGGAGGTCCGCGAGAAGCTCGACCGGTTGATCCTCCCGGAGGGCGCCGACGATCCCATCGTCCTGCGATTCGATCCGTCGCTCGATCCCGTGGTGCGGCTGGCCGTGCACGGCAGCGACGACCTCGTGGCCATGCGTCGGCTGTCCGAACGCCAGATCAAGCAGGACTTCGAGACCCTTCGCGGCGTCGCCAGCGCCGAGGTCAAGGGCGGGCTCGAGGACGAGATCCAGATCGAGATCGACCAGGAGCGGCTGGCCGCCCTGGGCATTCCCCTGGATCGGGTGCGCGGTGTGGTCGGCGCCTCGAACGTGAACCTGCCCGGCGGAGCGCTGCGCGGCCGCGAGTCGCAGTACCTGGTCCGCACGGTCAACGAGTTCGACACCGTGGAGGAGATCGCCGATCTGGTCGTGTTCCAGAACGAGGCCGCCTCGGTGCGTCTTCGCGACGTGGCCGACGTGCGGATGGGCACGAAGGAGCGCGAGGAGATCACCCGCGTCGATCGCGAGGAGTCGGTCGAGATCTCCATCTACAAGGAGGGCGACGCCAACTCGGTGACCGTGGCGCGCTCGCTGCAGGACCGCATCGCGGACTGGAACGGCGGCAAGCTGCCACCGGGCATGGAGATGACCGTGCTCTTCGACCAGAGCACCTTCATCGAGAACTCCATCGCCGAGGTCCGCAGCGCTGCGCTCATCGGCGGTGTGCTGGCGATCGTCGTCCTGCTGCTGTTCCTGCGCGATCTACGGAGCACCCTGATCATCGCGCTGTCCATTCCCCTGTCGGTCGTGGCCACTTTCGTGCTGATGTACCGCATGGACATCTCCTTGAACATCATGTCCCTGGGTGGGCTGACCCTCGGCATCGGGATGCTGGTGGACAACTCCATCGTGGTGCTCGAGTCGATCCATCGCGCGCGCGGGCGCGGCCTCGACCTCGCCCGCGCTGCGGTCGCGGGGACCAGCGAAGTCGGTGCGGCCGTCGTGGCCTCGACCCTCACCACCGTCGCGGTGTTCCTTCCCATCGTGTTCGTGGAGGGCGTGGCGGGACAGCTGTTCCGGGACCAGGCCCTGACCGTGACCTTCTCGCTGCTCGCCTCGCTCGTGGTGGCGATCACCGTGATCCCGATGGCCAGCGCCATCGGCGGCCGGGTGCGGGCGGCCGTGGGCACGAAGAGCGAACTCGAAGGCCCTCTGTTCACGATGGGTGCGGTTTCGCGCGGCTACGACGGACTTCTGCGCGGCGCGCTGCGCGCGCGCGTCGTCACTCTGCTGATCGGCTTCGGCCTGTTCGCCGCCTCGATCCTCGCGATCGGGCGCATGGGCACGGAGCTGATCCCGCAGCTCACCCAGGGCGAGTTCTACGTCGAGGTGAACATGCCCGAGGGAACCTCGCTGCCCGCGACCGACGACGTGGTCCGGACGATGGAGTCGGCCGCCGCCGATGACGACCGCGTCGGCATGGCCTACACCACGGTCGGCAGCCGCGTGGTCAGCGGCGGAATGTCCCTGCAGACCCGCGCCGAGAACCTGGCCCAGCTGAACGTGGTGATGGCCGACCGCGGGAACGACCGCGCCGAGGCCGCGGTGATCGAGACGCTGCGCGAGACCTTCCGCGACATCCCCGAACTCCGCGTCGAGATCGGGCGACCGAGCTACTTCACCATGAAGACACCGATCGAGGTCCTGATCTTCGGCGACGACCTCGATCTGCTGCGCGACACCTCGCTCGAGCTGGTCCGGGAACTCGAAACCGTCGACGGCCTGCGTGACGTGCGCAGTTCCCTCGAAGCGGGCAATCCCGAACTGCAGGTGGTCTTCGACCGCGACCGCCTCGCCGCGCTCGGCCTGGACCTGGGCGCGCTGTCGCAGACTCTGCGCGATCGCGTCCAGGGTGCGGTCCCGACCACGTTCAAGCAGGAGGACCGCCAGATCGACGTGCGGATCCGCAACGCCGGCGTGACCGAGTCTTCGCGGGAAGACGTCCGTCGGCTCGTGGTTCCCGGTCCGGACGGGCCCATCCGCTTGCTCGCGGTGGCCGACGTCGACCTCGACCGAGGTCCGGCCGAGATCCATCGCGTCCAGCAGCAGCGTGCCGCACTGATCAGCGCCGACATCGAGGCGCGAAGCCTGGGCGACGCCATCGCCGACGTTCGCACCGCGGTCGACGAGACCGCACTTCCAGCCGGGCTGACCACCGAGATCGCCGGCCAGGACGAGGAGATGCAGACCTCGTTCTCGAGCCTTCGCTTCGCGATCG